>JAZDHO010000048.1:0-2918 GCA_043805815.1 Chloroflexota bacterium | reverse complement strand
CATACAGGCCAAGAGGGTTACAGCATGAAAGCCACCGTCCCCCAAGAGAAGCTTGCACACGGACTCGGCCTCGTCTCGAGGGCCGTAGCCGCGCGCTCCACCCTCCCCGTCCTGGGCAATATCCTCATCGCCTCAGACGAGGGGCGGCTGCGCCTGTCCGCCACCAACCTGGAGTTGGGCATTACGTGCTGGATCCCGGCGCGCATCGAGCAAAACGGCTCCACCACCGTCCCGGCGCGCACCTTTTTGGACCTGGTGGGCACGCTGCCTGCCGAGCAGGTGATGCTTTCGCTCGATACGCGCACGCAGACGCTGAACGTGCGCGGCGGCACGTCGACCAATGACATCAAGTGCATCGACGCTCAGGAGTTCCCGCCGACGCCCTCGGTCGACCTGGACGGCGCCATCCAGCTTAATGTGGCCGATTTCCGGGAGATGATCCAGCAGGTCGCCTTCGCCGCCTCCAGCGACGAGGCGCGGCCCGTGCTCATGGGCGTGCTGCTGCAGGCGGAGAAGGACAAGCTCACTCTGGCCGCCGCCGACGGGTTCAGGCTTTCAGTGCGAACGGCCGTGCTGGCGACGCCCGTGCCGGCGGCCATCAGCGCCATCATCCCGGCGCGCTCGCTGACAGAGCTGGCCCGCGTCGCTCCGGATGGCGACGAGACCCTGCAGATGGCCATCCCCAAGATGCGCAATCAGGTGGTCTTCCGCGCCAAAGACGTCGAGGTCACCAGCCAGCTCATCGATGGCACCTTTCCCGATTACCAGCAGATCATCCCGCGAAAACACTCCACGCGCACGGTCGTCTCGACCAACGCGCTGCTCAAGGCGTGCAAGCAGGCTGAGATCTTCGCCCGCGAGGGCTCCAACGTGGCGCGCGTAAACATCAAGTCCGCCGCCGGCGGCCAGCCCAGCGAATTGGAGATCTCGGCGGTGTCCGAAGAGACCGGCAAGAACGAGACCGTTGTCGAAGCCACGGTGGACGGCGGCGGCGTGCTGATCGCGTTCAACGTCAAGTTCCTGCGCGAGGCGTTGGAGGTGATCAGGACCCCCAGCGTCGCCATCGAGATGAGCGCCGCGAACGCACCGGGTGTGCTGCGTCCAGTCGGCGACGAGCAGTTCCTGCACGTGATCATGCCCATGCATCTGGGCTAGGGCGGCGATCAAGGATTCTGGATCGGATTGCGGGAATGCGAAGAGCCAGGCGCTGCGCCTGGCTCTCTTGATCTCCTGCCACGTGACGGCTAGAAGGTGTGCGGCGTGGGGGTACCGATCAGTCGGCGCAGCTGCAGCTCGGCCTGCGCCGGGGTGACGGACAGCGCGTGGCTCCACTCGGCTAGGAGGGCGGTCTGTGCCCGCCTGAGCAGGGCCTGGTCGTTGTCGTTGAGGGGATGATTCTTGCCGTAGACCACCAGGCTGCGGATCACTTTGCACAGGGATTCGGCCCGGCCGTCCTTCAGCAGTTCCATCAGCAATGTCTTGCGCTCATGCCTGTCCTGCGGCAATGTCACGCCGGATCTTCCCAGCAGGGTCCGCAGCTTGCGCAGCTGGCCTTTGGAGCTCGGCCTGCGCAGGCGGATCAACAGCTGGTCGTCGTTGGGCACCCATACCGTCATGTCCCCAACCTGAACGGCGTAGTACAGGGTTTTCTGCCCCAGCAGCTCGCGATTCTCAAGCCGGACGATCGTGCCCAGGCCGTAGGTCCAGTGCATGACGGCGTCGCCCCGGCGGTAGCCCCGTTTGGCGGAGCGAGCCTTCACGCGCTTTGCCGTCCGCCTGGAGGGGCGCTTTGGCACCCTCCTTGCGGGTCTCTTGACGGCTCGCTTGACCGGTCGCTTGACAGGCCGCCTTGTGGGGCGCCTGACAGCCCGTTTCGTGGGTCGCTTCCTGGACTTTCTTGCCGCCCGTTTCGTCGCCCGCTTCGCTGGCCGCTTCATATGCGCATAAGTATGGGGAGCGCCAGCCCGGCTGTTCGGACTGGCGCCTGGCTGCCCGGAAGCCGTTCTGGCCCTGAATTTGGCTGATTATATCACAAATGGGCGATTTGTACGCTACGTGGCACACAAAATCCTGGCCTAGAGTCCTTCATTGCGTGTATCCGGCGCAAAGGGCCGGGGCCGCGCCCGGCGGGGCGCAAAAGGCTCCGAGACGTGGGTCTCGGAGCCTCCTGGTTGTGGTCCCACTTACGGGTTCTTGCGTGCCAGGCATACGGCGCCGGGCGGGCGCGTGCATCGATGACCACGCTCACCGCCGTGGCTGGCGATCAGGCGGGCGGGGAAGGCGGCGCCAGCGGGATGACGGTCGGCGTGCTGGACTGATGCTGCTTCTCCCGCTTGAGCTTCTTGCGCTCCTTCGGATCGAGCTTCGGCTTCTTCCTCTTTTCCCGACCGCCCTTATCTTTCTTTCCCTTGTCTCCCATGGTGATCTCTCCTTTTCTGCGCTGATCAACGCTGCAGGCCCTCCGGCATCGCGAAAGCGGCATACTCCCCGATCTTGAGGCGCAGGCGCTCCGCCAGGAACAGGCTGGCGCCCTGCAGCGCCTCGCGGGTGCCCTGCGACTCCCGATGATAATCCCGAATCCGCCTCTGCGACCAGTGCGCCGCAGGCACTTTCGGGTGATCAGGAGCCGCTGCCCGCGGATGCGGACCACGCACCCGCCAATCTGGTCTGCCTTCGGCCGATTCTTGCGCAGGGTGAGGGCCGAGACGCCACCGGCGACGGCCTGACCGAAGCGCTGGCGGAGGTCGTCGTGGCGCGCCCGGGTATCTTCGAGCAGGTCGCGTGTGCTTCTCGCTCTGAGGTTCGTTGGTACGGTTCGGCGTTCATGTACTGTTGCCGTTCAACCAGCATCGCATTGTTGACGATCACCTGGATCAGCTCCGGCAAAACGTCCAAACCTTGCCGGCTGACCTGCTCCA
>JAZDHO010000047.1:0-7103 GCA_043805815.1 Chloroflexota bacterium | reverse complement strand
CGTGGTCAGTGCCGCCGGCGCGTTGACGTCGGGACACGGCCCGGTCAGCAGGTCAAGCAGCGCATTGGCTGCCGCCCCCACTGCCGCCGCCGTCCGGTCATCGGCAATCGCCAGGTGCAGCCGGGCGGGTATACCCAGGTTATAGACCAGCCGCGCCAGCTCGGCCACGGGCAACGGGCGCGCCCGCGTGACAGTAGCCGCGTTGAGTAGGTCTGCCGCAGCTTGTCCGCTCTTGCCGATGTAGGCTGGCTTCGCCAGTTCGGCCCTCAGCAGGTTATAGTCCATGTCCGTTGCTCCTGTGCGCTGTCATGCGCCGCCGTCGTGCGACTTTCCACTTCTTGACCTTCTTGGCCTTGTCGGGTTTGTCTGTCACGTTACCTCCCCGATCTCGCGTGCGCCGGGTGGATCTCTTGTCCATTCTCGCCCTCTCCCGCTTCCGCATCTGCAATCCGCCCGGCCAACTCGCGATAGTGGCTCAGCACCTTGGCGCTGATGCGCCGTTCGATGATGCGCAAGGCTACGTCAAGCACCCGCTGCCGGTTCCCCGTCGGTGCCGTTGCCAGCGCCAACAGGCTGGCGCTGCGCTTGTCCAACTTGCCCGTTGCCACTAGCGCCGCCAACTGGTTGCTGTCCACTCGCCGCTCCCTGTTGCTGTGTCTGTTGCAGCCCCACCGCTTGCAGCACGTTCGCCAATGCGCTCGCATCCGCCCGCGCCTTCATACGCTTTATCTCGCCAATCTCAGTTGGCGAATAGCCCAGCCGCGACTTCCACAGCCACTCATCCGGCACCCCCAGCCGTTTCTCCGCTTCCGCCGTCTGGGCCGCATACAGTTCGTTCTTGACGTTCGGATCAGCCCAGGTGGTGGTCATGTCGGCTTCGGCGTCCGGCACGTTGCGCCCACCCATGGCCGCCGCCAGCCGCGTCGCCACGCGCATGGCCAGCACCCAGGCATCGCCGAAGGACCCGGCGCGCTCTTTGGCCCGCGAGACCAGCGCCGTCTCCAGTTGCTTCAGTGCCTCCCCGCTCGGCACGTCCGCGCCGCCGAAAGGCCGCAGGTAATATTGCGGCGTGCGAGTTGCCCCGGCGATGAAGCCGACAACCGTGTCGATAGCCTTGATGAGCTGCGACAGATCGCCCGGCGGAATCGCCGTCATGGTCGAGCCGTCATACAGTTCCACCGCCCGGCCCGGCGCGATCTTCAGTTCGTCGGTGTGCGCTTCGTCAGTCTCGCCTTCGTCGTCTGCCGGCGCGGCATCCATCGGTCCGGTGTAGCTGATAGCTAAGATCTGGAAGGCCGTCGTATCGCCCGCAGCTAGCAAGTCCAGGATCAGTTTGTTGAGCGCATTCTGCAGGCCAATCACCGGCAACAATTCTGAGTTGCCATCGGGATTCTCGAATTCGATGACGGGCAGGCCCAACGGCTGACCACCCTCGCGCAGCGTATCCGTCCACCACGTCACCGGCTGACCTTCCAGCGGGTCGATCAGCGTCCACCCGTACTGCGCGTTGCCGTCTGCCTTGTAATGGATGATGCGGTCCGGCAGGTAGATCGTCCGCCGCCGCTCACCGTGTTTCTCGCTCAGAATGTCGTCCACCGTCCAATACTTTGCGGCCAGGACCGGCTGTCCGCGCTGATCCTTGTGGAACGTGACACCCGTATCGCCATCGTATCTACGGTTCGGCACCCACACCGGCTGGCGTTTGGCGGTATCCCACTCCACAATCAGATAACTCTTGCCGTCGCGCAGGCCGCGCTTGTGCACCTCGATCTGATGACGATCCATCTGCGCATCCTGCCACCACTCCCAGCATGTTTCGGCCAACGCCGTGCCCGGCGCGTCTTCGCCAGCGAAGCCTTGCACTGTCACCCGCTCGCGTAGCACATCGACAATCACGCGGCACAGATTGAAGGCCACGACATGCGCGGACTCAGTCAGGATGCTGCCCAGATACTCCGCTTGGCGATGCGAGAGCATAACGGGATGATCGCCGTCATAGTAGTCGCGCCAGTCGCGCACCCGATTCCACTCGGAGGCCAAGCGGGCCGCCTCGGCTTGCAGGGCGATGAAACGTTCTACGGTGGCAGGGGCCGCGCCGGCTAGAATCATCTTAATACTCCCGCACGCGGGCGCGTGCCGTGGCGCCCTCAAGCATCAGTTCCGTGGCTGCCCAGACTAGCGCGTCGAGGCGGTTGGGGCTGGGCTGCCCGGTGCCAACTTCCCACTGACAACATTCATCCTCTAGCTGCGCGAACATGCCAACATGATGCGCCCGGCCTTGCTCGTAGAGTTGCGCGATAGGTTCCGCGCGCGCTTGTTTGCCCCGGCTGGCATGGACCGCCTTGTACGCGACGCTCGGATTGACTTGGCGAATCACCAGTTCGACCATTTCGCCGCCGTTGTTGGTCTCGGCAATCACTCGGTTTGCCGCATGAACGTTGTAGGCCGATACGACCGCTTTGGCCCATACGTCCGGCGAGGCTTGCAGGCTCTTGTCTTCCAACACGTAGAGATGGGCGATCTTGCCGATGTAACCCACGCCAGCCACTACGATGCCGGCCTCGTCGCCGCCCTTCGTGGCGCTCGGATCGACACCGACAACAATGCGCTGCAACGGCGGAAGCGCCGTCACCCGCCCGGCGTCCAACCAGTCGCGCTTCCACAGCGCCCCCGGCGCGTCTTCGAGGATATCGCCCTCGATCTCTTGGCGCCCGAGGCGCGTACCCTGGTAGCGGCCCAGGACCTGGTCCACAAACACGGGCGACAGGTTGGCGATGTTGTCGTAACTAGAGCGCCGTACGTCAACGGTTGTCGGATCGGCAATCAGATCGCGCAATAGCCTCATCGGGCGCGGCGTAGTGGTCACAACTACCCGCGGCTGCTTGCCAATGCGCAAGCCCAGCATCAGGTTATTCCACGCCTCGTCGGCATAGTCGAATTTACAGATCTCATCGACCCAGGCCGTGTCATGCTGAGGTCCGCGTAGTTGCCCTGGTTCGTCGCCTGAGTAGATCATGGCCACCGCGCCATTCGGCCAGGTCAGCCGGCGCTTGGAGGGCTCGTACTCCGGCCGGAACCACGGCGGGCTACGCTGTAGGATGCTACTCTCGCCGACTTCAATCATGGTATCTCTGACGTCGCCCTTCGTCTGCCCCACCAGCGCAATGCGCTTGTAGCCGGCTTGCGCCCGGCTGATAACCCACTCGGACCCGACGCGCGTCTTGCCGTAGCCACGTCCAGAGCGCAGGAGCCACACGAACCAATCTCCGGACGGGGGCAACTGCTCGGGCCGTGCCCAGAAAGGCCAGTCATAGAGCAGCGCCAGGGCGTCGTCATTCGACAGTTTCGCCAGGGCCGCTTGCCGCGCTGCTGGCGGTAACGAGCGGATCCAGGAGGCGTGCAAGTCGCTCCCGCGAATCGGTGACCTCAATCTGTAGCTTGCCCCCTTCCGGGCCGGTCAATTCCGTGCGTTGCACGGGCGCCCCGATCAGATAGTCAGCCAGCCACTTGCGCGCCACAGCATCGCCGCGTTTGGCTTGTTCCTTCGCCTTGTTGACAATCGCCTTCCAGTCATCGAAGCTGACTGCGCTGAGGGTGATTTCGTAGAACCGCACCTCCCGCTCCTTGGGAGGGCGGCCAGTTGAATTGGGATTGCCGGGATTGCCTGGCACAAAGCGCCCTTTGTCGTCTCGTGTCATCCGATCTCTTTACCGCTCTAAAACGGCCTCGCACGTCACCTTTACCGCTTCTTCGATCCGCTTGGCGGTCATCAACCAACTTGCCGCCTCTATCGCATCCTCGGGAAGATCAAACGTGGCTCGGATGCCTCCATCGGCAAGCGTTTGGATCTTGGCGACGGCTGCGACAAACTCGATCCGGTCAACTTGCGCCATGACGCCTCATGCTGGGGGCGGGCAGCTCTGGTAGCTACCCTCCAAGCGGTCGGTGTACACCGCCTTCTCTTCTGCCCGCCCCTGTTACTGTGCCCGCGCGTGGCGGGTCAGCTACGCCCCACCGGGCGCTAGATGCCTTGCGGCACACACGGATGCACCCGACTTTCGCGCCCGATGGAGCACTGCCGCTGCTTAGTATTGGCGCAGCGGCAGAAGCCTTTGCAGGTCCCCCGCCATCAGCGGGAGACGTCTACCCCAGCCAGAACACGCGCCAGGCGTCGAAACTGGCCTGCAGCACCGCCCGCTCGTCTGCGTTCGGCGGCGCGCCAGCGTTGACGATGCGGGACGCCTGGAGCTTGAGGACGTAAATCTTGATCAGGCCCACGACCGCCGTCAGGACCACCACCGCGCCCGGTGCATACCAGGCTTCAGCCGGGTCCATGCCGGCGAACATCTCGACGGCCAGCCCCACCACGCCCAGGATCAGGCCCCATAGTGCCGACGTCTTCATGTGTCTCCTCCAAAGTGTCCATATGCCAAAGTCTCACTAGCTGAGCAGAAGTGCTGAGGATTTGTGTAGGTAGTCCAGATTTGCCAGGGAGGGGCATACGCGAGGGGCTCCGCCATGCGCTCCCAGCGCCAGCGCCGCAACGCAAAAACACCGGCCCCGATCAGTGCCAGTGCGAGCCCTGCGATGACAGCCGCTCGTGTCATGTCAACTCGATTGCCCACCCCTGCCCCGCGCACCGCCGAAGATCGGAGCATCGCGCCCCCTGGTGCGCTCACCATGACTGTAGTCTAGCACAAGCTCCTCTTGCGTGTCAAGCACGGCAAAGGTGGAACGCCACGAGTTGTGTTAAGGTCTCTTAACAATGCTTGACTAGCAGCTGATAATCTGCTATAATGAGTACATCTAGACTAGGAGGAAGCCTATGGTAGCACCAATCAGAATGATCGTAACGTCGGAGCAGATCGAGGCTATGATCGAGGAACTGGCGACGCGGCATGGTGGCAACAAGAGCGCCGCGATCCGCCAAGCGATCCTCGAAGCCTGGCAGCGCATGAAGGCAAAGGAGGCTCAAGGTGAGTAACATAGCAGCTGAGCCGACTTCCCGACGCATCCACCTGCGGAATTACGTGGACCGCCTCACTGGGCACGTTGTCTGTGCCGATTGTGGCGCGGATACGCTCCAGTGGAGCGGCGGCGAGACCAGCAAAGGGCGCGGTTGCCTCTGTCTGACCTGCGGCGGACACGGGAATACCATAGCCAACGGCGCTTTGGGTGAGGTCATGAAGTGGTGCACGACTCCCGCCGGGGCGCGCATCGCGGACGAACGCTGGCGCGAGGCGGACTTGGCACAGGAGCGGGTGGACTGCCGCCCGCCGTTCTGAGAGACAAGGGACAAGGAGGAAACATGGAGACTGCACTGGCTGTACGCCAAACACTGACCGGCGAGCAGATCGACCTTATTCGCAGAACCATCGCCAAGGGCGCCAGCAATGACGAGCTCGCCCTGTTCATCCAGCAGGCAAATCGCACCGGCCTGGACCCGTTCGCCAGGCAAATCTATGCCATCAAACGCTGGGACGCGCGCGAGCAGCGCGAGGTCATGGCGATCCAGACCAGCATCGATGGCTTTCGGCTGATCGCTGAACGCACCGGGAAGTATGCCGGCCAACTCGGTCCGTACTGGTGCGGCGATGACATGCAGTGGCGGGAGGTCTGGCTGGAAGCCAAAGCGCCCGCCGCCGCCAAGGTCGGCGTTCTGCGCAGCGACTTCCGAGAGCCACTATGGGCCGTCGCCCGCTTCGACGCCTACGCGCAGACCAAGAAGGATGGCAGCTTGAACCAGATGTGGAGCAAGATGGGCGACATCATGGTCGCCAAGTGCGCCGAATCCCTGGCGTTGCGCAAGGCGTTCCCGCAGGAACTCAGCGGGCTCTACACGACCGACGAGATGGGCCAGGCTGGCGGGGAAGTGATCGACATGCCGCCCACGCCTGCGCCAGTCGCCGCACCTGCCCCCGAGCCGCCCTCGGCTGCCGACGAAGACTTCGCCGCCATCCCCGGTAAGCGCGAGGAGCGCAAGGCGGAAACGCATGCCGACAAGCCCGTCAAACGCACCGCGATCCGCACGCCGAAATGGATGGAGGCGACTGCCGCCCTGGCCGCCCGCTGTCCCTACTGGCAGGACGAGGCCGGCGCGGCTGACACGTTCCACATGGTCGGCGCGCTGGGCAAGATCGGCTATGCCGAGCTCACTGGCGATAATATCGCGCAGGCTATGACCGAGCTTGAGGACTACGCCAAGGCCAACGAGGCCCAGGCCGCATGACGCACACCCCTGCGCCGCCCGTGACAAGCTGCAACGCGGGCCGTCCGACAGCGCCCTTGACGGCGGCGCGGGGGAACAAGAAGAGGACACCATGACAATCATCGAAATGCTAGACCAGCTCGCAGAGTACAAGGCCCAGGCCGACCTTTTGCGGATCGACTGGGAACAGAAGCGCTCCGCGATCATGGCGCCCGTGATGGCCGAGGTCAACGCC
Organism: Chloroflexota bacterium; assembly: GCA_043805815.1. GTDB lineage: Bacteria > Chloroflexota > Anaerolineae > Anaerolineales > Villigracilaceae > Fen-1038. The sequence continues at coordinate 660 of JAZDHO010000047.1, read as the reverse complement.
CTCGATACGGAGTATTTGCCCATGATGGATGCCGTCACCGAAAAGGCCAGCGAACTCGAGGCCGTCGTGCGCGACGGCGTGCTCCAGTCATGCGCCAGTGCCAAAGGCGCGCACCTCCATGCCATCTGGATGAAGGGCCGCGTTTCATGGGACTCGAAACGGCTTGATGGCTATGCCGCGGCTCACCCCGAGCTGAACGCCTTCCGCAGTGAAGGCGCGCCATCCGTATCGATCCGCAAGGTGTGACATGCAAGCAGTTCACGAGCACGAGAGCGGCTGGCAACGGCACCCGCACAAATGCACCGCGGAGGCCATCGTCTACTGGCGCCTGCACCATAATGGCGTCCAGGAATCGCCGCAGTACATGGCCCGCGGCGTGTTCCTCCGCCGCTGCCCGTGGTGCATGGTGCTACTGAGTTGGCCGACGCAGGGCGAGCAGGAACGCGCGAGGGAGGCAGCATGACCGACAACCGGCCACTGCTACACGACTTCGACGCCGACGAACGCACGACTGCGGGTGACTGGGCCGCCTGGCACACATTCGAGACCTGCGTCATACTTGCCGGCATCTTCGAGCGTGCCCGCAATGACCGCGAGGCTGCCTTGCTGATCCGCGCCTTCCCAGAGGAGGCCGCATGAAGCACCGCGCCAAGTCGCTGC
>JAZDHO010000046.1:0-9183 GCA_043805815.1 Chloroflexota bacterium | reverse complement strand
GGCCGAACTCCATGCAGGCGGCCTGGCAGTGCTTGACGCAGGCGGGGGGTTCCTCGCGCGCCAGCCGCGCGGTGCACAGATCGCAGTGCTCGGTCAGAAACGGCACGAAGTCGATTTGGAGGCGTTTGCCGACCTCGTATTCGTGTTCGCTCACCAGGATGCCGTTGGTGCCCACCGGGTAGTCGTGCTCCTGCTGGCAGGCCACCTCGCAGGAGTGGCAGCCGGTGCAGTAGTCGTAGTCGATCAGCAATGCATATCTCGCCATGGGGTACTCCTCAATCCTTGATCTTGCGCAAGGTGCAAAGGGTGGTCTTGTACTGCCCGCCGCCGAAACCGGATTTGGCGCACTGCGGGCCGGGGATGATCTTGTTGATCTGGTAGTCCCACACGCCGTACAGATCCGGGGCGCTGCCCTTGAGTTCGGGCAGCCACCATCCGTGCAGGGTGTGCACGTGGCTGGGCTTGACCTTGCGGGTGATCTTGGCCTTGCGCTTGACGCGCCCCATGTCGTTTTCCAGGTACACCCATTCGCCCTCCGAGATGGCGTAGCGCGCAGCGGTCTCGGGATGAATCTCCACGAACGGATCGGGCATCTTCTCGCGCAGCCACGGGATCATGCGGTGCTCGGCGTGGAAGTACAGCTGCGAGCGCGCCCCGGTGATCATGATGAGCGGATATTTCTTGTGCAGCTGCGGGGTCGAGAGCGCGCTTTGCGGCGGCTCGGTGTAGTAGGGCAGGGGATCCAGCCCCCAGTTCTTGAAGGTCTCGCAGTAGACCTCGACCTTGCCGCTCGCGGTATTGAAGCCGGGCTTGCCGTCGGCGCGCAGCAAGCCGCGCTCGTGGCGCCGGTAGGGCTTGGAAGGCCCCTCCGAGGGCATCTTCCAGCCGCCTTGTTCGTGCAACTCCTTGAAGCTCATCCCCGAGGGAGCCAGCCGCTCGTCGAACAGGTCCTCGATCGTCTTCCAGCGCTTCATCCCCTCGGGATTGAAGCGCTTGGCAAGCTCGAAGTTGATCTCCCAGTCCGATTTGCACTCACCCACCTGGACCTGCTTCTTGATGATGCAAAGAGGCGCCCACCAGGAGCGGATGCTGTCCTTCTCGGGAAAGGTCGCTGCAGGCAGCACCACATCGGCGAGCGCCATCGTGGTCGGATTGTGGAACAGATCGACCACCACGACGAACTCGAGCTTCTTCAGCGCTTCGTAGTGGAATTGCGCGCGCGCCGCCTGGCCGCCCAAGATGTTGGCGGTTTGAATCCAGGCCGCCTTGATCGGGTAGGGTTTGCCCGAATAAATCTGGTCGATCGCCATGTCCGGGTGCGCCCAGGCGCGGAAATTCTTCACCATCGGATAGGTGTCCGCGCCGATGCGCTTCTCGTTCATGCGCTTGATCAGGTCCTCGCCGTACAACTGGATCAGCTCCTCGGTCGAATACGGATAGGAACTCACCCCGTGCGAGGGCCGCGCGATCACCTGCCCGCCCGGGATGTCGAGGTTGCCGGTGATCGCCCATAGGCAGATGATCGCGTGAGCGACCGCGGTGCCGTCCGGGCACATGTCGATGGGCACGCCCCAGTGAATCGCTGCGCGCTTGGCGTTGGCGAACAGGCGCGCCGCGGCGACAATCTCCTCGGCCGGCACTTCGGTGATTGCCGCGACCTTGTCGAGCGGGTATTGCCTCACCCGCTCGGTGAGTTGCTCGAAGCCGTGCACCCACTTTTCGACAAAGGCCCTGTCGTACAGCCCCTCGCTGATGATGACGTTCGCCATGCCCAGCGCGAGCGCCCCGTCGGTGCCGGGGCGCACCTGCAGGTGATGCACCGCACGGCTGGTGGTCCAGGTGTGGCGCGGATCCATCGCAATGATCTTCGAGCCCCGCTTCATGCAATCGATGATCCAATGACCATAGAAGGCATCCGGACAGCCGTTGGCCGGATGTTGTCCCCAGGTGATGATCACCTCGGGGACGGCCCACTGCGGGTCCTCGTAGCGCTTCTCCAGGAACTGCGAGCAGTCCACCACGGCAAAATCGCCCATCACCGCCTTCATCGCACCCAGTCGCGGGGTGTAGCAGGACTGGCCCGACAAGCCCAGCTGCGCCCAATTGGGGCTGCCGAAGCTGTAGGCAAGAAAGGTGATCGGGGCGCCAATGTCGCGGCCGGTTCCCTGGGCGAAGATGACCGATTCGGCGCCGTAGTTGCGCTTGATCTCGTTCAGGCGCTTCTCGCACAAGTCGTAGGCTTCTTCCCAACTGATCGGCTCGAACTTGCCCTCCCCACGAGCGCCCACCCGCCTCAGCGGCCGCGTGATGCGGTCCGGGTGGTACATGTACTGGGTGAGCGCCAGCACCCGCGGGCAGGAGCGACCCTGATTCCAGGGATGCGTCTCGTCGCCCTCGATCCGGACCATTTTGCCGTCTTTGACAAAGACCTTCTGCCCGCAACCGCCGTGGCAGCCCGCCCCCGCGGACCATGCCACTGTCCGATACGCGCTTGTGTCGTTCATCGATGCGTTCCTTTGTTGTTGGGAGTCGAGCGGACCTTCGTTGTCGGACCCCGCCTGGACGTGCTCGGGAGCTGTTTGGGGCAGGGCGGATTCATCTTAAAGCGACAGAGGCGCGGGCCAAATTGACATGGATCAAGGAATCTCCACAGAACCTGGACTCGCCGTTGCAGCGATCGTCTCCAGGCCTTGCTCGGCGAAGCGAGCCTTCATGTCGGAGGTCGCGAAGGATAGGAAATCCAACGGGCCTTCCGGAAGTATCGCGGAAGTATCGCTGACGCTGGGTGCCGTAGTTGGCAGTCATGGGGTGGCTGTTTGCCGGTGATGCGCTCGCCCAGCGCAACCAATGAAGTCTAGTTTCCGAACGCGACTATGAGCAAAGCGTCGTCAACGGGAATTCAAACTGAGACATCGCCCGGCAATTTCCTAATTTTCAACCTGCACCAGTTCGATCACCCTGCCGATATCCGCGGCCTGATCGATATCCCATAGCGTCCGCAGTATCGCCTCGCGCCGCCGGGGGGGCAGCAGGCCTTCGCACAGGGAGCCGAACTTGCTTTCGACCTCGGCGTCGCTCAGGGGGTTTTGCGCGTGTCCTTTCGCAAAGGACGCGGTTTCGACCAGGCGCTGCCCGTCACGCGTCAGCACTTCGATCTCGGACACCATTTTCGACGGGTACTGGCGGGTGAATGCGGGGTTCTCCGCGATCGCAATCCTGCGCATGAGTTGCCACAATTCCGGGTCGCGCAGGCGCTGCGGGCTGAAACTGTCCATATTGACGCATCCGTCCTTCAGGGCCAAAGCGAGCAGGTAGGGCAGGCTGTGATCCGCAGTTTCGCGCGTTTGCGGATCCCACTTTTCGGGCTCGCTGCCGATTTCGCTGTAGGCGGTGTAATAGGTTTGCACGCTGATTGCTTCAATATCCTCGATGCGCACCTTGTCGCGCAGAGCCAACGCCATCGCCAGCGGCGCCTGGGAATGGTATTCCGCTGGGAAAAACTTGAGATTGGTGCGCGCGATACCGAATCCGACGCCATCACCTCCGAGCGGCTCCAATTCAAACGGGCCGGTCACCTGGTCCCAGACGCCGTGTCGGCCTTCGAATGCTGCGGTGGGGCCCGTCATTCCGCGTTGTGCAAGCAATGCGGCAAATACGCCGGCGCGCGCGGCGGATGCGGTGGCGCATCCTTTCCACATTGACAGTTCTCCGCTGCGGGTCTGCCGGGTCGCGACGTTGCTGCTTACAGCGATGGCAAGCGCATCGCCGGTTTGCTGTTCTGTGAGTCCCAGGAGCCTCGCGGCGCCAGCCGCGCTGCCCAACACGACGTAGAGCGCCTGGTCCCATCCGCGGTCGCGCAAGCACACCGCATCCGCGATACTGGTGAAAACTTCGTACGCGGTCGTGACTGCCAGCAGCGTGTCCCTGCCGCTGGCATGGTGCGCCTCGGCCACTGCGAGACACGCGGGGATCATGTCACTCGGATGCCCGGAGCCCATGGAGATATAGGTGTCGTTGAAATCGAGGTACCGCACCATCACCGCGTTAGCAAAGGCCGCCATTTCCATCGAGGTGCTGGCGCCAGAGCCGAGTACCCTGGCGAGAGGCCGTCCGCCATTGTCTGATGCAATCTGTCGGGCGATCGCCGCCGGTTCGCTCGAGTAGCCGCCAATGGCGCAGCCGATCGTGTCGATGAGGCGCGTCTTGGCATGGTGAATCGTGCCGGCAGACAGCTGGTCGAATTGCAGAGATGTAACGTATTTCGCCAGTGTTTGGGTGATCTTGTCCACGAAGTATCCACTCTCGGCGGATCAGCGATGAGGATCTTATACTGCATTTCTCTATCCGTGGCACACGATACTGCAATGTTGCGGCGGGAGCGACAGAACCTGCTTCCCGCATACTGCCCGCTGCAGCGCCAGGACGGCGAGAGGCCGGCACGGCAGATTGACTACGCGTGGACTTCTGATTTCCGCTTGGCGGCAGTCGTTCCTGTTCCGGGGTAGCGACCGATACCGTCGTCTGGTAGAGCCAAGCCCCAGCGACTGCTATTCGTTGACGTCGACGTACAGCAAGCAGAGAGAGGCCGTGATAGCGGCAAAGAAATCGCAGGCCAAATTCGCATTTGCATGACTCCGCAAGAGCGTCGCCTAGTGCTGATAATCACGGTGCTGACTTGCTGGTCTCTCTGCCATGTACTTACCTTCCGCGTGCGGTGAGGTCCGGATCTCCAGCTTGATGAGTAGATCATTAGTGATACGCTCTTCGCAACACACGGGTTGGCACGGATCGCCAAGGACGAACGCAACAGGTATGGGTCGAGCCTGAATGCGCCCGATAGCAGTACCGCCGCGATTCGCACAAACCAAACCATGCGCTCATCATGCCATCGTAGCGCAGGCCCAACGCGGGCTACCTATCAATTGCCAGTGACTCAAGTTGCCGCGCAACACAACTACGCAAGCACCGTACGGGCTGCCTCGCAGACGCGATCCACGTCCCCGTCGGCCATTGCGGGGAAAAGTGGCAAGGTCGAAATCTGCCTCCCGACCCGCTCCGCATGCGGGAACTGCCCCTCGCGGAAGCCGCGCGCCCGATACAGGGCAAGCAGGTGAATCGGCGGGTAGTGCACGCCTACGCCGATGCCGGCCTCGCGCATCCTCTGTATGAACACGGCGCGTGTCACAAGGGCAGGCAGCACCACCTGGAACATGTGCCAGTTCGAATGTTCGAAGTCAGCAGGTGGCAGCTCGCAGCCGAGGGAGTGATCCCAAAGCTCGAAATAGCGGCGGGCGAGAGATTTTCGGCGCTCGGTGAATTCCGCTAGCCTGGGAAGCTGGCCCAGCCCGATGCGTGCGGCAACATCGGTGAGATTGAATTTGCCGCCGAGCATGTCGCATTCCATGCCGTCCTCGCCGAAGCGGGTCACGCCTTGCAGGCGCAGTTTTTCGCACGGTGCGACTTCCGCCTCGCAGGCGAGTACTAGCCTGGATTTCCAGTGCGCCGTGACAAGGCGCAGTTTCTCAGTGGGCTGCGATGCTCACCCGGCAACTTTCGCTCCTGCCGGTAGCAGTTGGAGCAGCTGCAACCGACCAGCTTGATTTAGCCGATGGTACCGGGCTTAAACGGGGCCAGGCTCTTGCGTAGGTTCCGACGCAAGGGAGCGAACAGACGGAACGATGAGTTGAGAGGTTGCAACTGGGGCGAGCCCTCCGACGTAGAAAGGGTCACTTCAGGTGACTCAGCAAGTGCGCAGGCCGTAACGCGAGTGAACGTTGAGCAGGCCTCGAAAAGGGCAATGTGGAAGCCGACCCGGCTGGAATACGGGGAAGGCTGTCATGGCTGGAGAAGTGAGCGAAGCGCGCATCCAGCCGTTCCGCCGGGGTAGTGACGATGGCATGTGCACAAGGGGAGACTGACGCAACACGGGAAGTGCCATCGCGTGGTCGGTTGTGACGACCAACCGGGATCCGGTGACGGACAGACCGGGCGCGATGGGATGGCGGAGAGGCCCGTAGTATCCGATGAAGCCGGTGTAATGCCGGTGGAGGGAAGGAGCCTCGGTTCAAGACAGACGTTGAAAGTGGAAAGGGAGCGGAGATTGGGAAACCTAGCCACTCCGAGCAATCTTCAGAAACTACAGACAGCGTTACATGCAAAAGCGAAGGCAGAACCCGAGTTTCGCTTCTACGCGCTGTACGACAAGATTTACCGCGAGGACATTCTGGCACATGCCTACGCCTGCTGCCGCGCCAACAAGGGGGCAGCGGGGGTAGACAGCCAGAGCTTCGAGGAAGTCGACGCGTATGGTGTAAAGCGGTGGCTCGGGGAACTGGCGCAAGCCCTCCGAGAGGAGAGCTATCGACCGGAAGCGGTAAGAAGAGTTTATATCCTTAAGTCCAATGGGAAATTTCGGCCCTTGGGCATTCCTTGTTTGCGCGACCGAGTGTGCCAGACGGCGGCAATGTTGGTCCTGGAGCAGATAGTCGAGGCCGATCTGCCGCCCGAACAGTATGCCTACCGCGCAGGCAGAAACGCACTGGACGCAGTTAAGGCGGTGCACAGCTTACTGAACACTGGGCATTGGGAAGTCGTCGACGCCGACCTGTCAGCCTATTTCGACAGCATTCCGCACGTAGATCTCATGAAATCGGTGGCCCGGCGGGTAGTGGACCGGCGGGTGCTGCATCTGATCATGATGTGGCTGGACGCGCCGGTGGAAGAGACGGACAAGCGGGGTCGGAAGACGCGAACAACCCCCAACCGGGATAGCGGGCGGGGCATTCCTCAGGGTTCACCGATTTCACCTTTATTGGCCAATTTGTACATGCGCCGCTTCATACTGGGGTGGAAGAAGCTGGGCCTCGAAAGCCGGTTTGGTGCGAGGATCGTCACCTATGCCGACGATCTGGTGATCTGCTGCAAGCGTGAAGTCGATGAGGCGTTGTCGGCGATGCGCGAGATCATGGACAAGGTGGGATTGACGGTCAATGAGGAGAAGACTCGAACCTGCCGCGTACCGGATGGAAGCTTCGACTTTCTGGGGTACACGTTTGGCCGGTGTTACTCGACCAACACGGGACGGGCCTATATAGGCACGCGTCCGTCGAAGAAGAGTGTCAAGCGCATGATCGACTCGATCCGGGCGCACACCGACCGCAAGTTGTGTTGGCTTGAAGCCACGGAAGTGGTGGAGCGACTGAACCTGAGGCTGGAAGGATGGGCCAACTATTTTTGCCTGGGCCCCGTCAGCAAAGCCTACAAGGCCATCGACGCCTACACCATCACGCGGCTGCGCCAGTGGCTCTGTGATAAGCACAAGGTACAGGGCGGGGGCCACACACGCTACCCCGACGAGTATTTCCAGGAACAGCTGGGACTCACCCGCCTATGGAAGTCTACACAGCGCCTGCCGTGGGCGAAGGCATGATGACTTGTCCGAGAGCCCGGTGCCTTAATAGGGCACGCCGGGTTCGATGAGAGGGATGTGGAAACGGAGGCATGGCGCGGCTCATAGGGCACCGACAACCGAAAGGGTCGGCAACAGCGACGCCCAACCTACCCCCACCGCGCCACATCCCGACTCTACCGGAGGGGAATTCCCCTAAGAACTGACCGGGATCGGCCTCCCGGTTGGCCTCCTCGCCGACGCGGTTGAAGCGTGGGTCGAGTGCAGTGTCGGCAGCCGCCGTTCCCTCGTAGTTCGGGTCGGCGAGCGCCCGATCCTCCGGCTTTCGCTCACCGGCCCAAGCCCGAATTGATTCCAACCTGGTCCTGAGTGCGTATGGTACGCTGATCGTATAGTCGGGACATTCATCATGCGTAATATGTAGCTCGTTCGCTTATCTGATCGTTCGCAGGGCGTACAGGCGGAACCCGGTAGCATCATAGGGAAACTGAGCCGGATAGCGGTAGCTGCTGTTCGAACATGTCGATTGTGCTTGACGATAAAGCTTATTAGGAGCACTATCCTGATATGCCTATCGGATCACCAAAGAGCATAAGCACGTGCAAGCGCTTCTTCCTTGAGCCTAGCTCCCCAAAACAGCGCCAATACGAGGCCCTCCGGGCCTACTTCGCTGAAGAACTCCCCTCTGCGGAGGCAGCCCGCGCTTTCGGCTACACCCCTGGCTCTTTCCAAGTGATGTGCCATCAATTTCGCCGGGAGCTGACGCCTTCCTTCTTCGTCACGCCCCGGCCGGGCCCGCGCTCTCAACCGAAGAAGTCAGCGGCACGTGACCTGATCGTCGAGCTGCGCAAGCGCAACCACTCCGTCTACGAGATCAGTGAGGTCCTCAAGTCTCGCGAGCTTGGCCTCAGCCCCACCGCCGTGCGCGAGGTTCTCAAGGCCGAGGGGTTCGCCCCCTTGCCGCGCCGGCTCGACGAGGAACGTCCCGACCGAGCTCGCCCCACCCTCGAGGCCGCCGCCGACGTGCGCCAACTGTCGCTCGCCCCGCGCCGCTTTGAGACAGCGTGCGGCGGCTTGTTCCTGTTCGTTCCAGGCCTGGTGGCGCTTGCTCTGGAGGGGCTCGCCAAGTCGGCAGCGCTCCCCGGCTCGAAGATGATCCCCGCCAGCCATGCACTGCGCTCGATGTTGGTCCTCAAGCTCTGGTCCATCGAACACCGCAGTCACGTGATGCCCCATGTCGCCGACGAGGGGCTGAGCCTTCTCGCGGGTCTCAACGTCATCCCCAAGCGCAGCTTCTTGTCCGAATACGCCTCTCGTGTGGGTCACCAGCAGATCGTCGAGCTCCAGGCGGCCCACCACAAGCAAATCGAGGGCAGCGAGCTCTTCAAAGGCGAGTCCTTCAACCTCGACTTCCACTCCATCCCCTACTACGGCGAGCACCCGCTCGTGCAGTGCCACTTCGTCGCGATGCGCAGCCGACGTCAGAAGAGCTTGCTCACCTTCCTCGCCCAAGATATTGACGGGCGCGCCTTCTGCTACTCCAACGCCGACCTGCGCAAGGGAGATGAGTCCGAGGAGATCTTCAAGTTCATCGCCTTCTGGAAGCGCGTCCACGGTGAGCTCCCGCGCCACCTGGTCTTCGACTCAAAGCTGACGACGCTGGCTAATCTGGCGCGTCTGGACAAGATGGGCATCACCTTCATGACACTCCGGGCGCGATCTCCCGCGCTCAAGAAGGCGGTCGCCCTCCTGCCCGCCTCCGCGTTTCGCGAGGT
>JAZDHO010000045.1:0-4615 GCA_043805815.1 Chloroflexota bacterium | reverse complement strand
GCGCCCGATGCTGCCCGCCGCCGACACATAGCCGATCAGAATCCGTGTGATAGCCCGCCCAATGCTGCCGTCCGCGCTGACGTTGGCCGTCAGACTCCGCGTGACGTCCCGCCCGATGCTGCCGTCCGCCGATACCAAGCCCGTCAAGGATTTGCCCACAGAGCGGTCGATGCTGGCGCTGGCGGAGACGTTGGCGGTGAGGATTTTCGTCAGGGGGGGCTGGTTGAAAAGCTGTCCGTTGAGTCCGCTGACGTTAAACATGGGCCTCCCCCCTTTACGGCGAAGGCCGCTTTAGGCTTGGTTATAGACGGTCTTCACGCTGGGCGTCAAAGTGTTCCCAACGGACAAATTGATGACGTCGAACGTCCCTCTAAGGAACAGGTTGGCCCCTGTCGGTGGCGTACCAGTACCCGCGCCGTCAAACAGACCAAGCTCGGTTATCGCCGCCGCCGTGCCCGCCGCCGTGAGCGTACCGGTCACCTGATATGTGTCCCCGGTTGTGTTTGTGGTCTCTTGCGAGCTTGTGCCGTCAACCCGCGCTTCGTTGCGCGGAGTCTCTAGCGCCGTGTCGCCGTTAGCCGCCGCAGTTGTGCCCGTACCCCAATGGAGATATTTCGGTTCGGTTCCCGACCCAAGAAGGCGGTTCGTGGTTATTGCGAGCCCGCCATCTACAGCCTTTACTACATCCGCAGCCATATCGAATCACCTCACTCTGCCAACAAAACGCCCCCCAACATTGCCGGGGGGTCGGATTCAGTCTCATTGTTGATATGCGACCATGCACACCCACGCTTGATTCTGCCGATTGTGCTTTGCTCCACACCGTACCGTGCTGCAATCTCGCCGTAACGCAAACCGGATTCTTGGAGCAAGGTTTTGATTTCGCGCACATCTTGTTCCGTCAGTTTGGCGCCAGAGCCGTTCTTACCACGTTGGGCCATGCTCATCTTTTGCTTGGTTTCTAGGGGGATGACTTTGCCTGTAAGGGCCGCGCTCAACTTTTGTCTGGTTTCTGCCGAATGCACCTTGCCTCTGCTGGCCTCGCTCATCTTCCGCTTGGCTTCCTCGGTATGCACTTTGCCCTTCTGGGCCGCGCTCATTTTCTGCCTAGTCTCCTCGGAAACCTCATGGCCCTTCTGGGCCGCGCTCATCCTGGCCGCAGTTTCCGCAGAAATAATGCGTACCCTGGCCTTCTGGGCCTTGCTCATTTTCTGCTTGGTTTCCTCGGAGCGCTTGATGCCAAACGCACTTCCAGCAATCGGTGCGATGTTGTATTCGGGATGGAGCGCATCCATATAATGCTGTTCTCGCTCAAGCAGGCGTTCCAGATCGGGCACATACTCTAACACCCCGAAGGCAAATGCCTTGCTGCCGTAGAGGTTCCAAGCATTTTGCAGGTAGGGGTTCGGGTGATTACCATGCCGTAGAAAGGAACGGTGACTTCCCCAACGCTTACGCAGATTCACCGCACTACCGACATATCGCTTCCCATTGATTCTGTTGAGGATTTGGTAGACACCAGAGGCCTTCACAACGGCTATCCCACCTCCCTCGGACGATAGCCTTCGCGCTCGATTTGGTGCATGTAATTCACAATCTCGCGCTCCAACCTCGCCTTGCGCCACCGCCGAAGCGGTCTGGTCAGCGTCCACAAAAGCCCCTTCAGCCACTCTTGCGGCAGCGGTTGATAGGCCACAACGCCGCGATTGAACTTGCGCTCCCAGCGAGTACCGGGCGCAGCCGTTTCTACGAAAGATATGGAGGCACCGACTCCCGCCTTGCCGATCAGAGACATATCCATTCCTCCAAGTGAAAACCCCCGGTGTCACCGGGGGCCTTTGAGTGGGTGCTGGTGCGTCTACCAGCGTAGAGACATGCGGAATGAACGCGGCCCGCCCTCGTAGAGAGTGTGCGTGTCGAGTTGGGCTTTCAGCGATTCGTACTCGGCGCGAAGCGACATTTCCTTAGCTGCCTCATCGCCTTCTAGCTTCCAGAAACGGGACGCAGCAAACAGGGCGTACAGGCGATGGAACTGCGTAGGAAGTTCCGGGACATCGGTGCCAAGTGTGAAGGTGGTCAGTTTCCTGTAGTAGTGGATAGTCAGCTCTGCCGCGTCGAGGGCGTCATCAAACACGATGACCGAACCCCACCGCGTGTAACTGGTAGCCCCCGCCACCGTGTTCAGGTTTTCAGGCAGGATGATTTCACCGTCATAAGTGAGTCGCCGCAACTCGGTCAAATCTGCCGGAAGTGCGAACTCTGTCCCCCCGGCCCAATCAGCAGTCGCCCTCACGCGCTTGCGTGCGATGGGAGCGAGGTCGGAGCTACATTCGTTCGCCCAGATGATGAACGTGGGCAGGGTGATGTCGGCGTCCTTGGCTTCGACTAGCGTGGCCGTTAGGGCCTTCAATTCGGATATAGTGCTCATGGCCCGACCCTACTTTGTCATTCCAACGACACTCAGCTTTGCCGCCGTCAGGTTGGTGGCCGACGCCACGATGGACACGGCTTCGCCTTCCGTGCCCACCCAGCCGTCACCGTAGAAGGGCTGGGAGAAACGTGTGCCGACCGTGAAGGTATCACTGTAGGAGGCAACCGCCCCCTTGTTTATGACGATGCTTTCAGCCCCGCCGCCGCCAGCCGTGCCGACGAGCGTAATCTGGTGGATGTAATGCTTCTCGCCCGTGACGGCGGCAAGGGTAATGGTCACGGAATTGCTTGCAATCGTGGCTGATTGTTCGGATATGTGTGAACGGTCCCGGTGTGCCAGGACCTCCCTGACTTCTGGTAGCTTGGGCATGTCAATCCCCCCTTCGCGGGGCCTAGCCTACGGAATGAACTTCTCGTACAGGTCGATGTGCTGTTCGGTGAGTTTCTTTTCGCGGTCCAGCTTCTTGAAAACGTCGGCGATGATGTCCGCAGCCTTCTCGCCGATCTCAATTTCCCTAGGTTCCTGGCCCACGGCGTTCCAAACGATGCGCCCTTCAGGGACCACCGTGCCGTCATCCAGCATCTGCCCGGCGGTGCGTACCCTGTACTTCTTGAACTCAGCCTCTGTCAGCGACAGAGCTTCGCGGAGTTTGCGCACGATCTTCAACGTGGCGAAGTCGCCCTGCGCAGGCAGGATTTCCAGCAGCATGAAGCGTTCGGACAGGTTCAGCAACATTGGTGTTACCTCCTCATTTGTTGTGGAAATGGGAATGGGAAGGGAGACCCCGAAGAGTCTCCCCTTGGTCGCTGGTTGTGACTAAACCCAGGCCTCGGCAGCCAGGATGTAGAGAGTCGGGGTGATACCCTCAACTTTCACGGGAATCTTCACATACTCGTCTGTGGAACCCGAGATGGCCCCATCGCCCGAAGTCCAGGCATCGCAGGCCGCCCCGCCGAAGTTGAAGGCATACGTGCAGGCGCCGTCCACGTCCATGCCGATGATAGAAGTCACAGCACCGTTCTGGTTCTCCACCTGGAGAATGGCATCCAGAACTCCGGTGATGTTCCCGCGCCCACGGAACAAGCCTGCGTAGCAGTTGCCCGTGACCACAGCCGTGCCTTCGCCGTAGACATCCACCTGCAAGCCGGCCACCTTGCCCGGCGTGGTGGTGATAGTCCCGGAACCGAGGTCGAGGAAGACACCGACACCGATCAGGTCATTGACTGCCCAAGTGCCGGTGCAGTTCACGTCGAGCTGGATACCCCAGGCGTTCTCGATGTTAGTCTCAATCGCCAGCTTGGGCCGATAGACGGCCACGTTGTTGTTCGGCTGGCTATTCTCGTCATCGATTGTGATCTTGCTGTAGTCGGCGATAACCCACTTGGACGAGTCGGTGTCATTGGTGGACTTGAGGTTGGTGATCGATGCGAACACACTATCCGTCAAGGCCAGGCTGATCGCGCTCGCGTAGGAACCAATCTCCAAGTAGTGGTTGGCTGAACCCTGTTGCAGGGTTATGTTCGACAATCTCAGGCCGTGGGTTGCGCGTCCTTCCACGTCGATCATTATCGGGTCATCAGCAGGCGTCGCGTTGTCGTTGTCAATCAGGAGCATGGTGGTGGTTTCCGCCGCGCTCTGGTTGTAGAGCTTGGCGATGGCATCCGTGGTCTGGATGGTTCCTGCGTTGACCAGATAGGCGACAAAGACATCGCCCGTAATCGTCGAGGAGCCTTCGATCATGGCCTGGAGTGCAGCCACCCGGCCAGTTGCCGTGAAGTCACCCGCCGTATTGATGTAGGCCGAAACCGCTATGGCTTCGTTGACTCCGCCCGTACCCGAATGGGTCAGGTGAGACTGCAGGCCATAAGCGGTATCAACCGCTTGGTCGAGGATTACACGCGGGGCTACGCCGACGAGCTGTGCACTTGCAACCGGGGTCGCGCCGTCCGTCTGGACCTTGAAGTACCCGCCGAGCAGCGTCTTGGCCGCGTCCGCCTTCAGTTGCAGGTTGGTGTAGACGCCAGCTACATGGTCGGTGAACGTTGCTACCGGGATGGGCGTGCTGTTCGTGCCGACGGTAATGTGCGCTGCGTCAAGGCCCTGTGTGCCGAAGAGCGAGGTTACCTTGAGTTGGCCAAGGGTAGCGGAGCCGGTCGTCGCTGTGACGACCATCTTGCTATCGCC
>JAZDHO010000044.1:0-29183 GCA_043805815.1 Chloroflexota bacterium | reverse complement strand
TGTGCAACCGGCACCAATGCCCTGGGCGAGGCGGCAGCCATGATCCGCCGCGGCGCAGCGGATATCATGCTCGTCGGATCGGCGGAGGCAGCCATTGGGCCCCTGGCCATGGCCGGACTCAACGCCATGACGGCTCTGTCCACCCGCAACGAGGCCCCGGAACGCGCCTCCAGGCCATTCGATCGCGAACGCGACGGATTCCTGATGGGGGAAGGCGCGGCCATGCTGGTGATGGAGTCGCTGGAATCGGCGCAGCGCAGGGGCGCGCGCATCTTGTGCGAATTCACCGGCTACGGTACCTCTGATGACGCCTTCCACATCTCGGCCCCGGTCGAAGATGGTGCCGGCGCCGCCCTCTCGATGCAGCTGGCGCTGCGGGATGCCGCGCTTGAGGCGCGGGACATTGGGTATATCAACGCGCACGGCACTTCTACGCGCCTGAACGACAAGAGCGAGACGCTGGCGGTGAAGAGCGTCTTTGGCGAACAGGCCTATCAGACGCCGATCTCAAGCACCAAGTCGGTTACCGGCCATCTGCTCGGCGCCTCCGGCTCCTTGGAGGCGGTGATCTGTGCGAAAGTCCTCGAGGTTGGAATCCTGCCTCCGACGATGAACTATGAGTTTCCCGATCCGGAGTGCGACCTGGACTATGTGCCCAATGCGGCCCGCAAGGCGACGCCGGCGCACGTCATGTCCAATTCGTTCGGCTTCGGCGGGCACAACGCAACGCTGATCCTGAGCCGATACGCATCTTGAGCCAGCGGCCCGCGCGCCGGACGGGCTCGGCGCGGCCAGACCGGCTCGAAGAAGGAAGACGAATGCCATACGCACACATCACCGGCTGGGGCATGGCGGTTCCTGATACGGTGCTGACCAACGATGAGCTGGCCCAGCGCGTCGATACCAGCGACAAATGGATCCGCGAGATGACCGGAATCCACGAACGACGGATCGCCCGCGACCGGGAGTATCCGTCCACGTTGGGCGTGAAGGCCTCGATCCGCGCGCTCAATGTCGCCAACCTGAAGCCGACCGACATCGACCTGATCATTTGTGCCACCTCCAGCCCGGAATACATCTTCCCGGCGACGGCCTGCCTGATACAGGACCAGCTGGGCGCCACCAAAGCGGGCGCGTTCGACCTCTCGGCTGCCTGCACGGGCTTCATCTTCGCCGCCAACATGGCCGCCCAGGCGATCCGCAGCGGGTCCATCCGCAACGCGTTGGTCATCGGCAGTGAGACGCTTTCGCGCTTCGTCAACTGGGAAGATCGCAAGACGTGCATCCTCTTCGGAGACGGTGCGGGCGCATTCGTGCTGCAAGCCAGTGAGATCCCCGGCGGCGTGCTCTCGGCCGTCATGCACTCCGATGGCTCCGGAGGCGACCTGCTGTCGGTGCCCGCCGGCGGAAGCCGCCACCCTGCAAGCGAGCAGACCCTGCGCGATGGCAGGCACTTCATCCACATGGACGGCCGCGAGGTGTTTCGCTTTGCGACGCGCGTGATGGGCCACGCCGCCAGGGAGGCACTTGATCTGGCCGGCCTGACAACCGACGATGTGCAGTGGATCATCCCGCACCAGGCCAATTTCCGCATCATCGAGACGGCCGCCAAATACCTCAAGCTTCCATTGGAACGATTTGTGATCAACGTGGACCGTTACGGAAATACATCCACGGCCTCCATACCCATTGCGACGGTCGAGGCCCAGGAAAAGGGGATGCTTAAGAACGGGGATCGCATCGTGCTGGTTGGATTCGGGGGGGGCCTCACGTGGGGCGCGCTGGTCGCCGAATGGACCGGTCCTCTCCCGCTGGAGCGGCTCGTGCACGCCGAGCGCTACCGGACCTGGGCGAGGCTGCGCTCGATCCTCCTGCGCATTATGCGGTTCTTTGAGGGCCTGATCTGGGGACGCAATTCCTAGCGGGCTGCCAGCGGCCGGTGAGCCCGATGGCAGGTTCTGACGGACTGTGGTAGATTGGACGCGAAGGAGATAACATGCCATTCGCTCGCGGGTTCGGCTTGCCCGAACTCCTGATCATTCTGGTCATTCTGGTGCTGCTCTTCGGACCTGGCCGCATAGGTAAGCTCGCCGGTGAGCTGGGAAAGGGCATTCGGAACTTCCGCGACGGGCTTGGCGGCAAGTCCGAAGCTGGCGAGCCTGAGCCCACCAAGGATGAGGACACGAAAACCTAGAACGCCCGGAGGCTCTCTTCAAAAGAGAGCCTCTTTGATTCACAGTTGGGAAAGCAGTTCTTGGGGGTCGGTGACAGGCTGCTTGCAGACGAAATTCCGGCAAGAATAGGCCGTGGGGCGGCCATCGACAAGGGGCCGGTCCGCCAGCAGGGGTGGCGCGCCGGCGGCGGGCGGATGCGCCGCGGCCGCGCACAGCAGGTTCGGGCGGTAGGCAGCATTGACGATCCGCAGGAAGGGCTCCACGCTCGATGATGTGGGGTAGAGCAGGGCGAGTTGGCGCTCTCCCGCCAACGCCAGGTCTGCGGCGCTGAGCCAGCGCGCGAACGAGGTAGGGAACCGCGCTGCGTTTGTCAGTCCGATCCTTAAAGCGCTCTCCGCCTGATCACGATAGTTGCCCTCGCCGGTGAGGGAGGCCAGCTTCAGCAGCGCCTCGCACGCGAGAGCGTTTCCGGACGGCGTGGCGCCATCCTGGATGTCTTTGGGTCTGATCAGGATCCTCGGCTCCCCATCCGGAGTGTCGAAGAACCCACCCTGGGGATCAGAGAAGCGCGCAACCATCTCCTTGCCAAGCTCGACCGCTTCCATGAACCACTGGTCCTCGAAATTCGTTTGATAAAGATCCAATAGACCGAGGATCACGGCTGCGAAGTCTTCCAGAAATACCTCGCGGCCCGCCCGGCCATGGCGCCAGATGCGGCGCAACTGCCCCTGTGGGCGGAGTTCCCGCAGCAAGAAACCGGCATTGCGCGTAGCCACATCGAGATATGACGATGCTGAATCCGAAGGCCAAAGAAATCGCGCGGCCTGGGCGAACGCCTGCAGCATCAGGCCGTTCCACGCGGCGATGACCTTGTCGTCCGTGGCGGGCCGCAAGCGTGTCCCGCGGACGTGCAGCAGCCTGGCATGGCATTCCTGGAGCAGGGCCGGGATCTCTTCCGGCTCTTTCCTGAAGCGCGCGCCGAGCGACGCATCATCCAGGGCGCGCTGCAGAATCGTTCGCCCTTCCCAATTGCCAACTGCGGAAACGCCGTAGGCCGCGGCGAAGAGCTCAAACGAAGCGGCGTCGCCGATGCTATCGCGCAGCTCATCCTGGGTCCAAACGTAGAACTTCCCTTCGCTGCCTTCCGAGTCGGCGTCCAGCGATGAATAGAAGCCTCCGTCGGCGTGCGTCAACTCGCGGGCGACGAAGTGCAGCGTTTCGGTTGCAACGCGACGGTACATGGGTTCCCGGGTCAACACAGCGGCATGGAGATACGCCAGCGCCAACTGGGCATTGTCGTAGAGCATCTTCTCAAAATGCGGCACCCGCCATGAGTCGTCGGTGGAATAGCGCGAGAAGCCGCCTCCCACCACGTCGTACATGCCGCCGCGCGCCATGGCTTTGAGCGTGTGCAGCGCCACGGCGAGGCCCTCGGAATGCGCGCTGCGATCATCAGCCGCGCGCCGCAGCAGGAATTCGATCGCCATCGGCTGGGGGAACTTCGGCGCCCGTCCCCAACCTCCGTGCTGACGATCGGCGCTGTTGACCAGCGCGATCTCGGCCTCCGCAAGTGCCTCATCCGTCGCCGTGCCGCCTGCTGGAGGGGCGCCGGTCTGAGCCAGGGCTTCGGCCACGCGGCCGGAAACCAGATGGATCTCCGCCCGGTTATCGCGCCACGCCTGCGCCAGGCTGCGGAGCAGGTCGGGAAAGGCGGGCATGTTGTAGCGGCGAACGGGCGGGAAATATGTGCCGGCGTAGAAGGGGCGCAGATCTGGCGTCAGAAAGACGGACATGGGCCAACCGCCCGAACCGGTCATGGAAGTGGTCGCCTGCATGTAGATGCCATCCAGATCGGGCCGCTCTTCGCGGTCAACTTTGATGGAAACGAAGTGCTCGTTCAGGATGGCAGCGGTATTCGGATCCTCAAAGGACTCGTGCGCCATCACATGACACCAGTGGCAGGCCGCATAGCCGATGCTCAGGAAGATGGGCTTATCTTCAAGCCTGGCACGCGACAGGGCCTCCGCCGTCCACGGATACCAATCCACGGGATTGGCTGCATGCTGCAGCAGGTATGGCGAATTCTCGCCTGCGAGGTGATTGGTCATGCTGTGCAGTAGAGGTGCAGGCAGTCCGATGCGCGGCGCGTACTGAAGACCGGCATGCTGCACGAGGGATTATTCGATTTTCACATCCAGAATGTAGCGCACGGTCCGGCCAGGTGCCGGCACGATCTCGATAATGTAGTCCTGCGTGACCGGCAGGTCCAGCGTCAGGGTGGTTTTGTGATCAGACGCGGACAGATACGGATGGCCGTCGACGAATCCAGACACGCTCAGGGCGGCCTGACGGCCCGCCCCTGAAAGGGTTACGAACAGTCTCTCCGCCTTGGCACCGAATAGGCTGTACGTTGCCACCGATCCGTTCGGTGCCTTCCCGCTCACCGTCGCGGCCGACGCGCCTTCCTTGAATCGGATGCGTTTTGCCTGTTGCACCGACAGCGTGTAGTCCGTCGGCGCAGCGCCCCCGTAGACGCCAAGATGGTAGTCGCCGGTCTGCGGGAGGACTCCGCGCCAGTAGGTTGCGGCGCCCGGCCGGAGGAAGAAGGTCCCGCCCTGCGACATCATCGAGAGGGCGGCATCGCCTGCTGCGGAATCCAGGCGCACTAGGAACGGTTGGGCCTGGTTGCCGCGAACGACATAGTTCTGGCTCTCACCGGGCACAACATGCGCATTGATGACCGCTGAGCTGGCGCCGTGCAGCAGGACCACCCGCGTCCGCGATTCCGGCGTGCCTCGAATGGGCGTTGGGGGAAGCGTCGGCGCGGCGGTCGCCGTCCGCGGCGCCGTGGGCGACGAGATTACAGCCGGCGCGGCTCGCTGGGTGGCAGCGACGATCGTGGCTATGTCAGCCGCCGAGGTACTCGGAACATCCACGCTGGTGCAGGCGGGCATCAAAGTCAGAAATCCAAGTGCAACCAGGCCGAGATAATTGGCGTGGATGTTGAGCTCCTCCTGCAAAGCTGCAAGTATACTGCGCACGCTGCACGCGGCCGCGGGACCGGAGGCCACCAGCCATCCGTCGCAGGCGAACAGCAGGAAAGGGTGGCATCGTCCGATTCGCCCTGTGTCGTTCAGAGCCGCATGCAGGCGGGCAGTAGAATGTCCTTCATGAAAGCCATGAGTAACTTCGTACGACGCTGGGGCGCAGCGATCCTGGTGATGCTCGCCATCTTTTGTCTCTCATCCCGACCGAGTGCTGAACTTCCTCACTTCGGCTGGGCGGATGCTGCGGTCAAGAAGGGCAGCCACGTGCTCGGTTATGGATTGCTGGCGCTGTCGTACTGGAAGGCATTTGGGTGGCGGCCCGAGCGAATCGCCCAAGCGTGGGGATTGGCTGTGCTCTACGGGATTTCGGACGAGCTGCATCAGGCATTTGTCCCTGGGCGGCACGCTTCTGCTCTGGACGTCTTGTTGTTCGATAGCACTGGAGCAGCAATTGCACTGTTGGCGAGGCAGCGCCTCCGGGCTGGCGCATCCCGGCGGTAACGCCTCCACCAGGGTACTCGCGAGCGCTAACAGGGCGGGCTCGGCCCACGCAGGAGATCTACTCGAATTCCAGCTCCAGGTCCTCGCCTTCGCCCCACTCCTCGAGCCGATCGATCTCGATGTCGCTGAACAGCGCGTCCTGGTGCACCTGCACGCGGTAGCGCTTGATCAGTTCCAGCAAGGCCAGGAACGTGACGACGACCTCCAGCCTTGTGGCCTTGTCGCCGATCAAACCCCGGAACGAAGCCCGCTGCAGCTGCCTGAGCGTCCGGGCTATCAGGTCGATCTTTTCCCGGATCGTGACCAGCGGCGCGGCAATGAGGCTTCCCAGCGGCTCCTTCTCTGCAGCCCGCGCGAAGGCGGTCTGCGCAGCGGCGATCAGCATCTCGAGCGTCAGCGTCGACGGATCGAACTTCGCCTCCATCTTGGGCGGCGGCGCGACCCGGAGAAAGGTTGCCAGGCCAGCCTGCTGGCGCGCATCCAACCATCCGCCGATCTCCTTGATGCGTTTGTAGAGCCTGAGCTGCTCGACCAGCGACTCCCCGACGTCCTCCTCGCCCGGCTCGCGCTGCGGCGGCCTGGGCAGCAGGGCCTCCGACTTGATCTGAAGCAGCCGCGCCGCAATGACGAGGAATGCCGAGATGTCGTCCGCATCGGATTGATCGAGGCCGCGGATGTAGACCAGGTATTGATCGGTCACCATGGCCAGCGAAACCGCCGTGATGTCCAGCTCCGCCCTCTCGATCAGGTTGAGCAGCAGATCGAGCGGCCCCTCAAAGATGGGGATGCGGACCCTGTAGTCGGTGTGCGGCCCAAGCGGATTCTGCATGGCGTTGGCGATTATATCAGCGCCACGCGCGCCACCCGCTGCAGCGGGCAGCCCCGCATCGCCGGATCATGAGCCTTGTTGAAGCAGAACCCTGTTCAGACGCCGCCTGACGAGGCGTCCGCCCTGCAGCCACGGGTATAATGACCCAATGACCGGCAAGCTATCGCACCTGGACTCATCCGGGCGTGCGCGGATGGTCGACATCAGCGAGAAGGCAGACACCGAACGTGTCGCCGTGGCCAAGGGTGAGGTCAGAATGCAAAAGGCCACGCTGGATCTGATCCGTGACGGACATCTGAAGAAAGGTGATGTGCTTGCCGTCGCCGAGCTTGCAGGTGTCATGGCGGCCAAGCGAACTTCGGAGCTGATCCCGCTGTGTCATCCGCTGGGCTTGTCGAAGATCGACCTTGACCTCGAACTCGAGGATGCGCTCCCGGGCGTGGTGATAACTGCGACTGCCAAAGCCACGGGCAAGACCGGAGTCGAGATGGAAGCACTAACAGCCGTGTGTGTGGCAGCCTTGACTCTGTACGACATGGCGAAATCGGCAGAGAAGACAATGCGTATTGGCAACATCCGCCTGGTTGAGAAGCACGGCGGTCGCTCCGGTGACGTGGTCAATGAATAGGATCAAGGTGCTTTTCTTCGCAACTCTGCGCCAGCGAGCCGGCATGAAGGCCCTGGAGCTCGAGATTCCAGATGACCTGGACGTGCAGGGTCTGCGAAGCCAATTGAGTCGCGACTACCCGGAACTGCGCGAATCCTTGAAAACCGTCGTGGTCGCGATCAACCGTGAGTTCGCCTTTGACGAGGCTGTTATCCCCGCGAACGGCGAGGTAGCCCTGTTTCCGCCTGTCAGCGGGGGCTGATTCCCCTTCGCGACCGTTCACGGCAAGTCAGGACGCACCCCAAGCGCGCAGCTCCCCATGTCTTTGCCCACAGTCCTCTCCATCACCGCGGCTGAGATCGACCTGAACGACCTGCTGGCCAGGATCACCTTGCCGACGACGGGTGCCGCGGCCATCTTCACCGGGATGGTGCGGGGGTTGACCGGGCGCGGGCCGGCGCACGAGACCCTCTTCCTGGAATACGAGGCCTACAAGCCCATGGCCGAATCCAAGATGCAGCAGGTCGCCGACGAGATCCGACAACGCTGGCCGGTTGTGGAGGGGATCGCCATCGTCCAACGCGTCGGACGCCTTGCGCCCCAGACGCCCACTGTGCTGATCGCCTGCACCGCTGCGCATCGCGATGACGGCGTGTTCGACGCCGCGCGCTACGGCATCGACAGGCTCAAAGAGATCGTCCCGGTCTGGAAAAAGGAAGCGGGACCGGGCGGCGAATGGTGGGTCGAGGGCGAATACGTGCCCAGGCCGGGTGAGTAATGAGGATCGTGTGCCTGAACTGCGGCAGACCGTACCCCGATGCGGGAGTCCCGTATCGCTGTCCGCGCTGTGGGGGCATCTTCGATGACGTGGAGCCGCTGGTCTGGCACGATCCGGATGCATCGCAGCCGGGGATATGGCGCTATTGGCGGACGCTGCTCCCTGCCGGCGAGCGGGTCTCGTTGGGGGAGGATCAGACCCCGCTTGTAGACGCGACCCTGGAAAAGCGGCCCATCTACTTCAAATGCGAGTACGCGAATCCGACCGGTTCCTTCAAGGACCGAGGCACCGCTGCTTTGGTCTCGTTCCTGATAGCCCGCGGTGTCACGGAGGCGGTCGAAGACTCGTCCGGGAATGCGGGTGCGTCGTTCGCTGCCTACGCTGCTCGCGCCGGGATACACGCGCGGGTCTTCGTCCCGGAGTCGGCGGCAGGTCCAAAGCGGCTGCAGATCGGCATGTACGGTGCGGAGCTTGTGCCAGTGCCTGGGGCACGCTCGGGGGCGGGGTACGCAGCGCAGCGCGCAGCAGAGGCCGGCGTCGTCTACGCAAGCCACGCATTCCTGCCGCACAACCTGGCCGGCTATGCGACCGCGGCGTTTGAGATCGTGGAGCAGCTGCGCGGCGGTCCGGGCGCGGTGGTGGTTCCGGCGGGGCAGGGTGGCTTCATCCTCGGAATGGGCCGCGGGTTCCGTGCGCTGAAGGATGCAGGCGTGATCGAGAAGCTGCCTGTTCTGGTGGGTGCCCAGGCCGCGGCGTGCGCGCCGCTGGCGGCCTACCACGAGATCGGCGTGACCGGGCTGGGTTTTGTCACCGAGGCGGCCACGATCGCGGAGGGCGTGCGGGTGAGGTCTCCTTTGCGGATCGATGCGGTCACCAGGGCCGTGCACGAGTCCGGCGGCCGCTTCGTCGCCATCGACGAAGGGCACATCCTGCCTGGGCGTGACTCGCTGGCAAGATTGGGGTTCTATGTTGAGCCCACCTCGGCGCTGGTGTGGGAGGCACTGCGCACGTCGTTGGCGCAGTTGCCCGATCCGGTGGTGGTTGTGCTTACCGGCTCGGGGTACAAGTGGAATCCGAACCAGGAGCGTTGATGGAACGTGTAGTCATTACGGGGATGGGGACGGTCAATCCGCTTGGGCTGAACGTCACGGACAGCTGGAAGAACGTGACGCAGGGAGTCTCCGGCGTCGGGCCGATCACGCAGTTCGATCATTCAAACCTGCAGGTCCACATTGCGGCCGAAGTGAAAGGTTTCGACCCGACCTGCGTCCTCGATGATCGCGAGGCGCGCCGCCGCGACCGCTTCGAGCAGCTGGCAGCCGTGGCAGCCAGCGAGGCTGTGGCGTCAGCAGGACTTGAGATCACCGAGGCCAACGGACCTCGGATCGGGGTGGTAGTGTCCTCAGCCATTGGTGGCTTGAAGTCTCTCGAGGACGCGGTCCTGACAAATCACCAGGTTGGACCACGGCGGGTGAGCCCGTTCATGATTCCGATGCTGATGGCCAATGGCGCCTCCGGGCTGATCGCCATCGACCACGGGATCAAGGGGCCGTGCTTCTCGGTTGCCTCGGCGTGTGCGTCGGGCGCGGATGGGATCGGCATGGCGCTCATGATGCTTCAGACGCACATGATCGACGTGGCGCTGGCGGGGGCGTCCGAGTCCACCGTCGTTTCCACAGCTGTGGCGGCGTTCGACCGGGTTGGGGCGATGTCGCACCAAAACGACGACTACAGCATGACGCCTGCGCCCTTTGATAAGAACCGGGATGGTCTGGTAATGGGCGAGGGCGCTGCGGTGCTGATCCTGGAGCGCGAGTCAACGGCCAGGCAGCGCGGCGCGACGATACATGCCGAACTGGCCGGCTATGGCTCCACCGCGGATGCCTTCCATGTCACCGCGCCCCACGAAAAGGGCGAGGGAGGGAGCTCAGCCATCCGCCTGGCGCTTGTCTCTGCTCGGGCCGATCCGCAGGACGTGGACTACATCAACGCCCACGGCACGGCCACGCAGCTCAACGACCTTTCTGAGACCAAGGCGATCAAGAGCGCGCTGGGAGCCCTGGCTCCGCGCATTCCGGTATCATCGACGAAATCGATGACGGGTCACATGATGGGGGCAACGGGCGCGCTGGAGGCGATATTCTGCACCCTGGCCATCCGCGATGGCGTGCTGCCGCCCACGATCCACTACCAGACGCCTGATCCGGAATGCGATCTGGACGTCGTTCCCAACCAGGCCCGTGAAGCCAAAGTGGATTTCGCGATCAGCAATGCCTTTGGGTTCGGCGGGCACAACGCCGTTCTGGCGTTCAGACGCTACAGCTGAGCCGCCTCGCCCTGGCGTCTGATCGTGTGTGACATTTCTAAGTGAAATACTTCGGCGCCTTGCCGTGGGGTGCCCCTGGTGCTATAATTTGACGCCGCGCAAGGCAAGGAAATCACACGCAACGAGCAGAAAGAGCAATCATGGCAGACCTACTTAAGTCCACAGAGGCCAAGAAGAACGAAAACATCCCGGACATGCGATCCGGCGACACCGTGAACGTCCACGTGCGCATCAAAGAGGGCGATCGCGAGCGCATTCAGGAATTTCGCGGCACCGTGATCCGCATGCGCAAAGGCGGAAATGACGCCTCGCTCACTGTCCGTCGCATGGCATCCAATGGCATCGGCGTGGAGCGGACCTTTCTGCTTCGCTCGCCGCGGATTGAGAAAGTGGTCGTGGAGCGACACAATCAAGTGCGCAGGGCGCAGCTGTATTTCATGCGCGGCCGCACCGGCAAGTCCGCACGGCTCAAGCAGAAGTTCGAGTAACACGAAGACGAGGGCGCAGGCAACTGCGCCCTTCTTGTTTTGGCCGGCAAATGCATCCCATTATCGGAATCACGGCGGACCACGCCGATAACCAGCTCGGCCAGCCCATCACCGAGCTCGCAGAAGCTTACTCGCGCGCCATCTCCGAGGCCGGCGCGGCGCCGGTTCTGATCCCAGCGGTCCTCGGTGCAGCCGCCCGCCAGGACCTCTTCGCCCATCTCGACGGCATCCTGTTTTCGGGCGGGGGCGATATCCACCCGCGGCACTATGCAAGCGGATATGCGGGTCGCCTCGTAAGCGTGCATGCGGCCCGCGACGAGCTCGAGCTGGACCTGCTGCGGATGGCGATCGCGAGGCCCAGACCGTTCCTCGGCATCTGCCGCGGTTGTCAGCTGCTCAATGTGGGCCTCGGGGGGACGCTGTATCCCGATCTGCCGACCGAACCCGGCGGTCCGGTCAAGCACGACATGGCGGGCAGCGAACGCGCAGTCCTCGTGCACGATGTGACGATCGAGGCCGGAAGCCGGCTCGCCGGCATTCTGGGCCAATCGGTCATCGCTGTCAACAGCCATCACCATCAGGGCCTCAATTCGATAGCCTCGAATCTCCGTGTCGCCGGCCGGGCTTCGGATGGACTCGTGGAGGCGATCGAGCTGCCGGACCACCCCTTCGCTCTGGCGGTACAATGGCATCCAGAGTGGCTCACACATCAGCACTGGACGCGTGCTCTCTTCGAGCATTTTGTGGCCGCGGCCGCCAGCCAGCAATGAGCCGTGAGGCAGCATGACAACGCCGAATCCGGACGCACCCATCGGCGTTTTTGACTCCGGCGTGGGCGGACTCTCGGTCCTGCGCTGTGTCAGGGCGCAGATGCCGGAAGAATCCGTCCTCTACGTGGCTGACCAGGCGCACGTGCCCTATGGTCCGCGGTCCTTGGAGCAGGTGCGCGCGTTCTCCGAAGGCATCACGCGCTTCTTCATCGACAGGGGCGCCAAGATCATCGTGGTTGCCTGCAACTCGGCCTCGGCGGCGGCGCTCACTCATCTCCGCACAGTTTTTCCGGACGTCCCTTTCGTGGGGATGGAGCCGGCAGTGAAACCTGCCGTCGGGAAGACACAGACGGGCGTGGTGGGCGTCCTTGCCACGCCTGCAACCTTCCAGGGAGCGCTGTTTGCGTCTGTCGTCGAACGCTTTGCCGCGGGCGTGACGCTCCTGCAGGACACCTGCCCCGGGCTGGTCGAGCGCATCGAAGCCGGCGACCTCGATGGAGATGAAACGCGCGCCATTCTGCGATCTGCCCTCGAGCCGATGCTCGCGCAGGGGATCGATACCGTCGTCCTGGCGTGCACACACTATCCGTTTGTGATTCCCTTGATCCAGGAGATAGTCGGGGGTAACGTGCGCGTGATCGATCCCGCCCCGGCAGTGGCCCGGCAGGCCCTGCGGCTGCTGGAAGCGAATGGCATGCGGCGTCGAGACGACGGCCGCCGCCAAACGGAGTACTTCACTTCCGGGGATCCAAGTCACCTCGCGAGCCTGTTGACAAGACTGCTGCAAGTGGAAGGTCAGGCAACCGGCCTCGCGTGGCTCAGCGATGAGCGCATAGTCGAACAAGCCTTTCCGTCCACAAGCGCGGCCCAATCAGTTGGGCGATTAGGTTGAGACCCACACCGTGAAAGAACGCAATCCGCTGCACTGCATCCTGCCCCCTTACATGCTCAGGAGCATGTACACCCACAGCACCGCCGTGCAACAGCGGGCCGTGTTGGCCTCCATCGTGGGGTCGGCACGGCTGCGCGGCCACAGGGAGGCCATGGCCGCATCAAACACGAAAACCGAGGCCGCGGCGCTTGCAGGCGGCAAGCACCGGCGGGTTTACACTGCCGAGCACGGCACGATTCTGCCGGGAACGCTTGTCATGCAGGAGGGGGATCCGGCCTCGACCGACGCCGCGGTGAACGAGGCGTACGACGGCGCTGGCTGGACCTACGATCTGTTCTGGGAGGCCTACGAGCGCGATTCGTTGGATGCCGCCGGTCTGACGCTGGATTCAACGGTGCACTTTCAACGGGACTACGACAACGCCTTCTGGGACGGCAAGCAGATGGTCTATGGCGACGGCGACGGAGAGCTATTCAATCGCTTCACGCTGGCGCTGGATGTCATCGGTCATGAACTGACCCACGGCGTCACGCAATTTACATCCAATCTGAACTACAGCGGCCAATCCGGCGCTCTGAACGAGTCGTACTCCGATGTCTTTGGGTCATTGGTGAAACAATGGCAGCGCGGGCAGCCGGCTTCGGAGGCGGACTGGCTGGTCGGCCAGGGGCTGTTCACCTCTGAGGTGAATGGCGTGGCCCTGCGTTCCATGAAGGAACCGGGCACGGCCTATGATGATCCGGTGCTTGGCAAGGACCCTCAACCGGCGCACATGCGGGACTACGTGGTGACGCTGGAGGACAACGGTGGCGTGCACGTCAATTCAGGGATACCGAACCACGCCTTCTTCCTGGCGGCCGTCGCCATGGGCGGCCACGCCTGGGAGAGGGCCGGCAGGATATGGTACATTGCCGGCCGCGACCGGATGCGCACCAACACGAATTTTCAGGGCGCGGCCGACCTTACTTTTGAGGTAGCGCGGGCCTTGTACGGAGAGGGCAGCGCCGAACAGCAGGCGGTGCAGTACGGTTGGGAGAGCGTGGGCATCACGATTGGGGCTCAGCCGCAATCGCAGCCGCGTCCAAGTGGGTGCTCAATCGCCCCTCTCACGGCGCTGCGCACGCTCGTGCGGCGGTCGGTCCGCATCCAGGACGATCCGAGGATCGAGCTGCGATGAAGATCGACTTTGTTCGCAGCGGAGGCCTGGCGGGGTTGCGGCTTGCCGTGAGCGTGGACACAGAGAGCCTGCCGGTAGAGGATGCGTCCCGCTTGGTGCAGCTTGTTGAAGGAGCGGGGTTTTTCGGGTTGGAGCAGGCAAGCCCGGATGCATCCCCCGGGCGCGATCGATTCGAATACCGTTTGACGATCGAGTCGCAGATCTGGGGCCGCAACGCGGTCGTGCTGCCGGAGCCAGCGGTCCCGGAAGAATTGCGCCCCCTGCTCGATCACCTCACCGCCCTGGCCATGCGCCGGGAGCGCCCGGATGATGCCGGTCGCCGTCAGGGCAAATCAGACGCCTGAGGCTATTCGCCTTCAACTTTGAAGATGGCATCGTTGGGGTGAACGCGCTGGATCACCTTCATGGCAACGTCTTGACCCGGCTTGGCCTCATCGACGGATTCGTGCTCGATCTGCAGCGACGCAACCTCTTGCTTGAAATCTGTCGAATGACCCAGGAAATGCAAGGTATCTCCCACGCGTATGCCGTCCGTGAGCCCTAGGACTGCCACGCTGAGGTGATCAAAGTAGTGTGTCACCTTGCCGATGCGCTTGCCTGACATATGGCACCTCCTTCACGTGAGGAATACTACGTCGTGTTCCGACGCGGCCCGTGGCAGACACGACCACTGCGTTTGCGCGGCAACCCGGCAGGTTGGGCGCAGCCTTGCCGGATAGCTGCACATTCGGCCGCCGGATTTCATTATATTGCGACTGCGCTGCGCTGAGAATGCAGGCCGGGGTGTCCTCCGGTCAGCCCCCGAGCAGCAAGAACTTCCAAAACTTGCCAAGGTCAAGGAGTCGCGGCGCGAATGCCGGAACCCGGCGGCGATACTCCACATATGCCGGGAACTGTCGTATGAGCTCCGCCTCTTCCACCAGCCTGATCCAGCCATGGAAAAACAGCGGGACGATCAGTGCGACGAGCAGGGCGTACCAATTGGCGCGGATGAGCGCCAGGCCGGCACTGACCCTCAGTGCCGCAGCATAGACGGGATGTCGCAGAAGGCTGTAGATGCCGGTATCCACAATACGGCGCTCTTCAGGGTGATAGACGTAAAGCATAGCCAGGGTGTCCGGTCCCAGCGCGCTGACCGCCCGCCACCAAAGCGCGGCGCCCAGGACGAGTGACAGCCAACCCGTACCTGTGAGAATCGGCCTCCACCACAGGTCGGGTATTTGCGGACCCGGCATGTAGGCAAGGTGCGCGATGGAAGCGAATACAATACCGAGTCCGGGGATCACGAACGCAGAGACGGCGCGCGCATAGGCCTGATCACCGAAACGGGCCTGGTATCGCGCCTTCTGGGAAAAGAAACGCGCGAGGATCAGGAATCCGAGAGCAAGTACGACGATCTCGCCATCCGGCATCCACTCTGGAAATTCACGATCGACGATAACAAAGAACCCGGAGGTCAGGCCGAATACCGCAGCCGCGTAGCTCAGCAGTCCGGCGATTCCGCCAGGCGACCGCAAGGGCGGTACATGCGTCCGGAGAACATCCCAGCCCGCAGCGAATGCGTCAGGCACGCGGAACCAGCCCGGGCTTTTCATGACCCTGGAGTACCGAAGTCGCTATCGGCAGGCCCTATGCCCACATCGATGAGCCGCACGGACCGGCCCTCGAAATTGCTGAAGGTCAGGTCACGGAAGGGCAGGTCGGCCGCCGCTTGCAGGCGCTCGAACAACGAGTGGTAGCTGTCTTCGATCGCTGCCGTCCAGTCGAGACCGAGCTGCCCTGCTGCGGGCCTGAGAGCGCCCAGGCCGCCCTCGATCTCGACGAAGTCACCGAATGGGAGCTCATCCAACATGATCTCGGTATCGGCCAGTGCATACACGGCCCGGTATTTCTCATATTCGAAGACAACCACGTAACCCAACGCGTGAAGGATATTCTCACTGGAGCTGAAATCGCCCACAGTGGTCTCAAACTCGTCGCGGATGCGGATGCCGTCGGCCCAATGGCTGGGGCCCTTGAACGTCAGGCGGCAGGTCGCGTCGCGGCGCAAGCGCAGGGCGCGTCCCTCGCGGCGCAGCGCTTCGTCGGCGGTGTCAAACCTGAGATTTGATTCGTGGGTGCGCGGCATCAGCAGCCGGCCGCCAAGGGCCTCGATGCGCGCGGAGAGTGCCGACAGGCGTCTCACGTGAAACTTGACTTCGGTCTCCTGCCCTGACTTGGCCATCGCCCGGTATTATGCTATTGTCATCAGCGTCTGGCGCTGCTCCACCGTCTCGCCGGCCTTCACTCTCAGGCGTGTCACCTTGCCCGCCCGTGGGGATCTCAACTCGTTTTGCATCTTCATCGACTCGAGGATCACCAGGACGTCCCCCTTGGCGACCTCTTGATCCTGCTGCACCGCAACGCTCACAACCAGACCCGGCATTGGCGATTTGAGGTGGAATTCGCCCTTTTCGGCGACGGTGCCGCCGGCTGCGGACCTGAGTCGCTTTTCGCGTTCGTCTTCGACCTTGACCGGATACTGCTGTCCCAGCAGCAGCACCTGCCACTCGTCTTCGACCTCATAGACGTATGCCTCATAGGATTTTCCGTCTATGACAAGAGAGTACACGGGCTGACCGCTGATGTTCTCGAAGTCGACCTCCATGACCTGCCCGTTGACAGCCACGCGGCGCTTGTCGAGCACCTCAATGAGGAAATCCGTCTCCCCGATCGTTGTCACGTACTTCACGGCAACCCTCCTAGCGGTGCATCTGCTCCCAGCGACCCATCCACTTCCAGTTGCTGGTGTCGCGCTCATTGCGCATCACGAATTCCGCCGATCGCTGGTAGGCGTCATGAGCGACCAGGGTCGCCAGGACGGCCGCGATCTCAGGATGGTAGGGGCCGCTGCCGCCGGGCGAAAGCGGCATGGAGAAGCGCTCCTCAACGAAGCGCGTATCGTACTGGCCGCCCATGAAGCGGTGTGAGTTCATCATCATCTGGTGAAACGGTATGTTCGTGCGCACGCCGACGATACGGTATTCCTCCAGCGCCCGCCGCATGCGCAGGATCGCCTGTCCGCGGGTCTCTCCCCAGACTATGAGCTTGGCGATCATCGGATCGTAGTACGGCGTGATCTCGAAACCGGGATACACACCCGTGTCGACGCGCACGCCGGGACCGGTGGGGAGCAGGCTGTGCGTGATCCGCCCCGTCGAGGGCAGGAAGTTGTTGTATGGATCCTCGGCGTTGATCCTGCACTCGAGGGCGTGGCCGCGCAGCCGGATGTCCTTCTGCTTGTAGCTCAGTTGGCGGCCGCGGGCGATGCGCATCTGTTCTGCAACGATATCCACCCCGGTCACGACTTCCGTAACTGGATGCTCAACCTGCAGCCGCGTGTTCATCTCGAGAAAGAAGAAATTCTTGTCCTTGTCAACCAGGAATTCGATCGTGCCGGCGCTCAGGTATTCGACCGATTTGGCCGCCTTGACCGCAACGCTGCCCATCTTCTGCCGCAGAGCCTCGTCCATGAAGGGCGAAGGCGCCTCCTCGATCAGTTTCTGGTGCCGGCGCTGCAGCGAGCAATCCCGCTCGCCCAGGTGGATGACATTGCCGTGCTGATCAGCGAGAATCTGGATCTCGATGTGACGGGCGCCTTCGACCAGTTTCTCAAGATATACATTGCCGTCTCCGAAGGCTGACTCAGCCTCACGCCGGGCAGACGAGAGCAAGGCTGGCATGTGCTCCAGCGCTGACACCTCGCGCATGCCCTTGCCTCCGCCGCCAGCGGATGCCTTGATCAGGAGGGGGAATCCGATCTTGGGCGCGGCCGCGAGCAGCTGGTCATCCGTCATGCTTCCGGTGCCTTCCGTGCCAGGAACCACCGGTACCCCGGCAGCCATCACCGTCTCGCGCGCAACCATCTTGTCGCCCATTGCTGCGATGGCGGACGGCCTCGGGCCGATGAACACAAGACCCGCCTCGGCGCACGCGGCCGCAAAGGATTCTCGCTCCGCCAGGAATCCGTATCCCGGATGGACGGCATCTGCGCCGCACTTTCGTGCGATATCGATGATCTTGTCTGCGCGCAGGTAGGAGTCGCGCGATGGCGCCGGACCGAGCAGGTAGGCTTCATCCGCGTAGCGGACATGCAGGGCATTGCGGTCCGCCTCGGAGTACACCGCAACGGATTCAATGCCCAGCTCGCGGCAGGCACGCAGGATGCGAACGGCGATCTCACCCCGGTTGGCAACCAGCACCTTCTTGAACATGTGGCCTCTCCTGATGCCCGCTGGGGCAGGACCTAGAGCGGGATATTACCGTGTTTCTTCGGGGGATTGGAGTCGCGTTTGTTCTGCAGCATTTCCAGTGCATTGATCAGGCGTGGGCGCGTTTCCCTGGGCTCGATCACATCATCGGTGAATCCGCGCTGCGCGGCCACATATGGGTTGGCGAACTTCTCCCGGTACTCCGCGACCAGCTCCGCTTTGCGCTTCGCCGGGTTCTGCGCCGCCTCGATCTCCTTGCGGGCGATGATGCTGACGGCGCCGTCCGGACCCATGACCGCGATCTCCGCAGTTGGCCAGGCGACGTTAAGATCGCCGCGAATGTGCTTGGACGACATGACGCAGTAGGCGCCACCGTACGCCTTACGCGTGATCACGGTGAGCTTGGGCACGGTGGCTTCGCAGTATGCGTACAGCAGCTTGGCACCTGCGCGGATGACCCCGTGGTGTTCCTGGTCTGTCCCCGGCAGAAAGCCCGGCACATCCTCGAACGTGACCAGCGGGATGTTGAAGGCATCGCAGAAGCGGACGAAGCGCGCCCCCTTCTCGCTGGCGTCGATGTTCAGCACGCCCGCCAGGACCATGGGCTGGTTTGCGACGATGCCCACGGAATGGCCGGCAAGGCGCGCAAAACCCACCACGATGTTGGCCGCGAAGTTCTCGTGGATCTCAAAGAACTGGCCGTTATCGACGATCTTGGTGATCACTTCGCGGATGTCATACGGCTTATCCGGTGATGCCGGGACTATGGTGTCCAGCGCCGGGTCCATCCGCAGCGGATCATCCCCCGACTGGAGCAGCGGTGGGTCCTCCATGTTGTTCTGGGGCAGGAAGCCCAGGAGTTTCCTGACCATGTAGAGCGTATCGGCCTCATTCTCACCGGCAACGTGACACACTCCGGATTTCTCAGAGTGGACGCCCGCTCCCCCCAGGTCCTCGAACGAAACGTCCTCGTGCGTCACGGCCTTGACCACATCCGGTCCGGTGACGAACATGTAGGATGATCTTCTGACCATGAATATGAAATCGGTAAGGGCAGGGGAGTACACAGCGCCGCCGGCGCACGGACCCATGATGACGCTCAGCTGCGGGATCACACCGGAGGCCAGCGTGTTCCGAAGGAAGATGTCCGCATAGCCCCCGAGCGAGACTACGCCTTCCTGGATGCGCGCGCCGCCGGAATCGTTCAGTCCGATCAGCGGCGCGCCGTTCTTCACGGCCATATCCATGATCTTGCAGATCTTGGCGGCGTGCACTTCGCCCAACGAGCCGCCAAAGACCGTGAAGTCCTGCGAGAACACGTAGACGAGACGGCCCTCGATCGTCCCCCATCCGGTGACCACCGAGTCGCTCAGGAACTTCTGCTCGTTCAGATTGAAATCGTGCGTCCGATGCTCCACGAAGGCATCCACCTCGCGGAACGAGCCCCGATCCAGGAGCAGATCGATGCGTTCGCGGGCCGTGCGCCGCCCTTTCTTGTGCTGCGTCTCTATGCGCGCCTCGCCTCCGCCCAACCGGGACCTGGCGCGCATGTCATGCAATTGGTCGATCTTGGGCTTCCCGTTCATGGGCCTCTCTTCCAAAGGTGGACCGATTGCGAGGGTCCAGCGCGACGGTGGCGACGAATGTCAACAATAGCACTGTGATCAGGAGCGAGAACTGCCAGCTGGTCTGCAACGCGCCGGGCTGCAGGAACAGCCGATCCGCCCAGTTCCAGGCGGCATAGGTAATTGCGCCAGCCAGGAAGGCCAGCGGAGCCCATCCGGCGCGGCGCCAGAAGCCCCAGACTAGTGCCAAGCCGAGCGCGGCGAAAACCGCGCCGGTGATGCCAATGTAGACCGGCCCAGGCCAGGGCGCATATTCCTGCAGTACGTCTGCATGTTCCACGCTGGACCAGACCCGAATGAGACTCCAGGCTGTTGTTATTAACACCAACACGAGCGCCAAAGTTATTCTCGCGGGCAGCGGGCGTTTCCTGCTTTTCATGACTGCCGGGCCGCGAGCTCAGTCTTCCGCCTTGGGAAGCAGTCGCAGCAGGTCTTTGCCGCCCCAGTCCACCAGCAGTTCGAGTCGATCCGTGTACTGGCCCCGGTAGGGATTGGCCGACAGCAGGGTCGGATTCGCGAAGATGTATCTCAGCCCCGTGTCGTACAGATAGTCGGCGCCCGTACCGGCCTGCAGGGCCTCGAAATACTCATAACTGTTGATGAGACCGTCCATGTTCACGATCGTGCGACTCGGCATAAGGTACCCGACGTTGCCCCCGCCGGTCATTCCGATCAGTGCACCCGGCTCGGTGTGTGCCTCCAGGAAGGGAATCACCGGCGCATACGCGGTGCCCGGCGGGTGAAGCCCATACGGATTGAGCGCGTAGGCGTCACGCCAGTAGGCGAGGGCTCCGCTGATACCGTACCACGCGACCGCAGCCCACAGCGCAAGGCGCGCGAGCCTCCACCGCCTTATCAGCAGATCACTGAACACCCGCACGAGGACCGCGCCCACCAGGACGAGCAGCACGGGTTCCAGCAGCCAGTACCATTCCTTCGCCGAGGCGTATCCAGTCACGTTGTATGCCAGGATCTGCAGCCAGCTGCCGACAAACAAAGGGATCATTCCGGTCTGCACGACCGCGCGCACCGAGGATCTTCGGCTGAGCAATGGAATGGCCAGGACGACCAGCGCGCACAGCAGAACGACGGCCAGGAAGTTCATTTGCCAGCGCGGATTCCCGAACCCGGTCCCCTCGTGGTAGAGCAGTTGATTGCTTAGATCGCTGATTTTGGTCGTCGGTGGCGCCCAGGCGTTGAAGTCGCTGAATGGGTTGAGCGCAAAAAAGGTTAACCAAGAAGACGCAGCCGCGCCATAGATGCTGTGCGTAAAAGTCGCCCACCAGTGCTTGATCTGGCCGCTGACAGGCGTGAATGTCCCGAAGGCCATTCGGTTCCACAGCATGTAGGCCGATAGTGACCCGCCGACCACCCCATAAAAGACGGCGCCCTCTTTCGGCCAGCTCCTCCATCGTGCATTGAGATCTGCAAGCGGGCTGTGTGCACTCGGGTGCGCGGGTCGCACGTGGAATGCACGGGCACCCAGGCGTATCGCAACGAGGAAGCCAAGTGTCAACGCCGCATCCAACAGAAGCACGGCGCGCGAGAAAGCAGGGAAGATGCCCAGGGAACCGCCGCCGAGCAAGATCCCGGCCAGCACGGCACTGCCGGCAAGCGCACCTGTGACCTGCCTGCCGAGAACGCGCCATGGACTTTCGGACGATGGCGCGCTGTAGAGTCCAAGCGCGTAGAACGTTGGGAGCTTGCACACCAGCGCTGCGATCAGCATGGTCAGGACTGAATCGGACGCGTCGTAGTACGCGACGAAACCCAGCCGGACGAGGAAGGCCGCGATCGGGGAGACGACCAGCGCCAGAATGTCCAGGGGCAGCAGATAACGGATCGGAGATCCACGGAACACGATCCAGATGCCGACAACCAGCGAGAAGAACACCAGGTCCAGTCTGCCGAACGTAACCAGGATGGCAAGCCCACCCAGGACGGCGATCTGTGCCAATGAGGGCTGGCGAGTGCGCCATGTCGTTTCAAGCTTGTAAAGCGCGTAGAGTAGGACCAGGAGCAGGAAGACCGTAACGCCCGATTCGACGCCGGTCTTGTAGAGGAACACCAATACGTACGTATTGAACGCCCAGAAACAGGCCGCCAGTATCGCCGCGGGTTCCGACACGGCCCGCCTGATCAGGCGGTATAGCAGAATGGCGGTCGCGAGTTGCAGCACGCCGGTCACGATTGCCAGGAGACGCAGTGGCAGGATGATATCGAACCGGGCGAATGCGAAAATGGGTATGCAGAAGAGCAGCCAGAGGGGGTGGTACCCGTTTGTGGGATGGATGCCGTCAAATGTACTGCCGCGTCCTTCGCTGATGTTCTGGGCGACCTTGTAGTAGTAGTAGGCGTCATCCCGGATAAACCACCTGTTGGGGAGGTTGTAGGCATCCGAGAACGCGGCAAAGAGTGTGGCGCTCAGGAAGATGACAGTCAGGGCGATCTCGAACCAGGGAAGTCTTCTCCGCATGCCGCTAACCGATATCCAGGGTGATCTTGCCGAAGTGTTTACCGCTCTCAAGCCTGCGCTGGGCCTCGGCGGCGTCTTCGAGTTCGAAGGTCGTGTCCATCACGGGCGCAAGTCTGCCGGCGGTCACGAGATCCATGACTGTGGCAAACTCGCGCAACGGGCTCATCGTGGAGCCGATGATCGAGATGTGGCG
The DNA here is from genome assembly GCA_043805815.1 of Chloroflexota bacterium. GTDB lineage: Bacteria > Chloroflexota > Anaerolineae > Anaerolineales > Villigracilaceae > Fen-1038. The sequence goes on along the minus strand of JAZDHO010000044.1, from coordinate 7,050 downwards.
GTAGAACACGTAGCGGTTGTCGATCAGTATCTCTGCGCCGCCGCTGCTTCCGACCGTCAGCAGGCGACCACCCTTCCGGAGAGTGCGCAGGCTTCGCATGAAGGTTGTTCCGACATTGTCCACAACGACATCCACGCCGCGCTCATCCGTGGCCGCGAACACTGCCTTGGACCAATCCTCCACCTCCGCTCCATTGACCACCGCATCCGCGCCGAGTGCCCGGGCAAGTTCGAGCTTCTGACCGCTCGAACCGACGACGATCACGCGCGCGCCCTGAAACTTGGCAACCAACAGGCAGGCCGAGTTCACGCCCCCGCCGGCGCCCACAATCAAGACCGTCTCACCGGGCTGCAGTGAACCGCGCGTAATGAGCGAGTGCCACGCCGTTTGAAAGACGAGTGCTGCCGCGGCCGCGATTTTGAAGTCGAAGTCCTTCGGCAATCGGTAGAGCTGGCGCGCCGGCAGGCACACGTATTCGGCGTATGTGCCCCGCACGGTCTCTCCCAGAAGGTGCCAGGCGCGGCACATGTTGTCAAAGCCGGACGCGCATGCCTCGCACTGCCCGCAGCCCAGGTTGGCGTTTATGACAACGCGGTCGCCGACGCTGAAATCATGTGCGCCCTCGCCCAGCGCCGCCACCTCGCCCGCTCCGTCGGCGCCGTTGATATGCGGCAATTCAAGCTTGATGCCCGGCCAGCCGTTGCGGACGGTGATATCCATGCGATTCAGGGCTGCGGCCCGCAATCGCACCAGAACCTGGTCGCGCAAGGGCTCGGGGGTTGGGAAGTCCGCAAGCTCAAGAACCTCCGGGCCGCCGTGCTTGCGAAAGAGGACTGTCTTCATCAGGGCTTTCGGGTTGGACGTGGGGGTAGCGGGCGGGCGCACTCATACCGGGGCTCACGCGGGCCTTGGAGCTGGCCCGCGACCTGCGACGTTATGGGATGCGCCCGCTAGTCTGGCGCGAGCTCCGTGCGGGAGATCACGAGGCGTTGGATCTCGCTCGTTCCTTCGTAGATCTCGGTGACCTTGGCGTCCCGGAAATACCGTTCGACAGGGACCTCGCGGCTGTAGCCCATGCCGCCGTGGATCTGGATCGCGGCGTGGGCGCAAAACATGGCTGTCTCGGAAGCGAAAAGCTTGGCCATCGACGATGCCAGCGTGTAGCGCTCACCGCTGGTCTTGGCATGCTCCTTCGCCATGGCCGCCTGATAGATCAGCAAGCGGGAGGCTTCGATCCTGGTCTTCATGTCTGCGATCTTGAAGCCGGTTCCCTGGAATTCGCCGATCTTCCTGCCGAAGGCCTCCCGTTCACGGGCGTAGGCGACGCTGGCCTCATACGCTGCCTCGGCGATGCCAAGCGCCTGCGATGCAATGCCTATGCGTCCCGCATCGAGCACGGTCATGGCGATCTTGAAGCCGTCGCCTTCCGCGCCCAGGCGGCAGGCTTCCGGGATGCGGCAGTCCTCGAACAGCAGCTCGCTCGTGGCCGAGGCCCGAATCCCAAGCTTTGGCTCCTTCTTGCCGCGGCTGAAGCCCGGCGATTTCTTCGTGTCGATAAGAAACGCCGTGATGCCTTTGTTCTTGAGCTCGGGTTTGGTCATCATGAAGGTGAGCACGAAGTCCGCCACCGGGCCGCTGGTCACCCAGGATTTCCGGCTGTTCAGGACGTACGAGTCCCCGTCGCGCACTGCCCGACTGCGCATGCTGCCCGCATCGGAGCCCGACATGGGCTCGGTCAGCGCGTACGCCCCGACCGCTTTGCCGGACGCCACCGGCTGCAGGAACATCTTCTTCTGTTCCTCCGAGCCGTACTTCAAGATGCCGTGGCAATAGAGCGAATTGTTGACCGACATGATCACGCCATGAGATGCATCCGCCTTCGAGACTTCCTCCACGGCCAGCACGTATGCCAGCGCATCCAGGCCGGCACCCCCGTATTCCTCCGGCACCTCGATGCCCATGAAACCCATTTCGCCCATCTTCTTGATCGTGTCGTGGGGGAATTCTCCGCTCTCGTCAAACTGAGCGGCGATCGGGGCGATCGCAGTCCGGGCAAAGTCGCGCGCGGTGTCCCGGATCATCCGGTGCTCATCACTGAGTGCGAACATGGCGTTGCTCATACGGCCTCCCCAGACCGGGTGATTATACCGTGCTGATGCGGACGGGAAGCAGGCAGGCGCCGGGACTTCGCTCATTGTGCGGAACCTCGTATTGGACGCCGGCTCCGTCGAGAGACCCCACCTCAGCGGGCTACCGGCATCCATTGTGTGATGGATTGCACGAGAATTGATGGTTATGGCGCGCAACCCGGCAGCTCCCGATTGACTTCCAGTGCTATTCCAATATAATGGTGCCACTCAGTCGACAAGGAGTAACCAGAATGAGGATTTGGTGTAATAACTGAGTAGAGCGGGAAAGGAGGCGCCGGGTCTGGAAAAAGGCCACAAAACTGAAGTTCCCTATTGAGTAAGCATCTCGCCAGAGGTTCCACGCACCTTCAGAGGAGTGAGACAGCCAATGAAATCCAAATTGCTCGTGCCAATCACGGTTATTGCCGCGGCCAGCCTCGCGCTGGCTGCGTGTGGCCCCGCGGCCACGCAGGCTCCGGCCTTGCCCGAGGCTCCTGCGGCGACGGAGGCTCCGGCAGCGGCCGAAGCGCCATCCACGGCGCTCGAGGGTGAGGTTTCGATCGTCGCCTGGGCTGGCTACGTTGAGCGCGGTGAAACCGACCCCAACTACGATTGGGTAACCGAGTTCGAGAAGAGCACCAGTTGCACGGTCTCCGTCAAGACCGCAGCGACCTCAGATGAAATGGTCGCGCTTATGAACGAGGGCGGGTTCGACCTGGTTACTGCCTCCGGCGACGCATCCAACCGCCTGATCTCCGGCGGCCGGGTGCAGCCGGTGGACCTGTCCCGTGTCCCCAGCTATGACAAGATCGATCCGCGATTGCAGAATGCGCCCTGGCACACGGTGGACGGCGTGCACTACGGCGTGCCCTATTCTTCCGGTCAGAACGTCCTGATGTACAACTCCGAGGTATTTGGCGACCAGCCGCCCACAAGCTGGGACGTGGTATTTGAGGAAATGACCCTGCCGGATGGACAGTCGAACAAGGGCCGCATCCAGGCCTATGACGGTCCCATCTATGTGGCCGACGCCGCGCTCTACCTCATGTATCACAATCCCGAGCTGGGCATCAAGGATCCATATGCGTTGACCCGTGAGCAATTCGATGCGGCGATCGAGCTCCTGCGACAGCAGCGCAGCCTGATCAACCGCTATTGGCACGACGCCTTTGTTCAGATGGACGACTTCACCAATGAGGGCGTGGCTGCCTCTGGCTCATGGCCGTTCCAGGCGAACTATCTGAAGTACTTCAACAATCAACCTATCGAGAAGGTCGTGCCCGTGGAAGGCGCAACCGGCTGGGCCGATACCACCATGATGCACGTGGATGCGGCTCATCCCAACTGTGCATACGCCTGGATGGAATGGTCGCTCAATCCGAAGCTCCAGGGTGACCTGGCGTCATGGTTCAGCAACATCCCTGTGCGCCTGGATGCCTGCGAAGGGAATGATCTGCTGGGACCGGATGGCTGCAAGCTCAACGGCCTCGAGGATTTCGACAAGATCCAGTGGTGGCGCACGCCCACCGCGGATTGCGGCGATGGTCGCATGGAATGTGTGCCGTACCATGAATGGGTCACGAGCTACGTAGCCGTGATCGGTGGTCGCTAGACACGAATCGCATGTTGGGAATCAGGCGAGGGCTGCACCTCGCCTGATTCCCTTCCAGAGGACTTATTGAGCATTTCCGGTCCTTCCCGGCCTGCCATTCTGTTCGAAAAGGTCAGCCGCCACTTCGGGGAAGTCAGAGCGGTCGAGAGCGTGGATCTCGAGGTCCGCGACGGGGAGTTCTTCTCGCTGCTGGGTCCTTCAGGATCCGGCAAGACCACCTGCCTGCGAATGATCGCAGGCTTCGACCGGCCGACCCACGGCCGCATTTTTCTTTATGGGCAGGATGTCTCCGATCTGCCTCCGTATGAGCGGGACATCAACACCGTGTTCCAGGACTATGCCCTGTTTCCGCATATGACCGTGGCACAGAACATCGCCTACGGACTGATGGTGAAAGGCGTGCCGAAGACCCGGCGCGAAACCCAGGTGGACGAGATGCTTGACCTGGTGCGGCTCCCCGGGTTCGGATACCGAAAGCCATCGCAGCTCTCGGGCGGACAACGCCAGCGAGTCGCGCTGGCGCGTGCCCTCATCAACCACCCCAAGGTCCTGCTGCTGGACGAGCCACTCGGCGCCCTGGATCTCAAGCTTCGCCAGCAAATGCAGGTCGAGCTCAAGGCACTCCAGCAGCGAGTAGGGATTACGTTCCTATTTGTCACCCATGACCAGGAAGAGGCGTTGACGATGAGCGATCGCATCGCCGTCTTCCACGAGGGCAGGCTCCTTCAGGTCGGCACTCCAGCCGAGATCTATGAGCGCCCCGCCTCGACGTTCGTCGCGGGCTTCGTCGGCACATCGAACCTTGTCACGGGCGAAGTGGCGAGGCGTCTCACCGGATCTGCCCAAACCTTCTCCATCCGTCCGGAGAAGATCTATCTCGGTTCGGTGGCGGAAGCGCCCGCCAAGGACATGCATTCGGTTGACGGAGTGATTCGCGACGTCGTCTATCTTGGTCTCTTCACGCGCTACCTCGTCGACGTCGACGGCGGCAGCGATCTGGTGGTAGTGGCTCAGAATTTGAAGACCACATCCATGGACGTGCTCTCCGCGAGAGGGCAGCGGGTGCGCCTGGCATGGCACAAAGACCACGTCAGCCAACTGCAGACCTGACATGCTATTGCGCATATCCACCTATTTCTATCGACGGCCGCGCCTGGTCTTGTTTCTCTTGCTCGGGCCCCCCATGCTCTATCTGGTGGTGGTCTATCTGGGCGCACTTTTCGCACTGTTGATCAATGGTTTCTATTCGATTGATGATTTCTCTGGCGTGCTCGTTCGGGAATTCACGCTGCGCACCTATGCACAGATCTTCAATCCGGCGAATCGGGAGATCTTCTTAAGGACCGGCACCATGGCCGCCGCGGTGACCTTTGCGGATGCCTTGGTCGCTTTCCCCCTGGCCTATTTCGTCGCCAAATTCGCCTCGCCGCGGCTCAAGACGTGGCTTCTCATTGCCATCACCATCCCGCTCTGGTCAAGCTATCTGGTGCGGGTCTATGCCTGGAAGCTCATTCTGGCGAAGGAGGGCATCCTCTCATGGTTCCTGAACCTGCTGCATCTGACCGGCGCGCTGGAATGGGTGCTCAGCCTTCCCGGCATCGGCGGCTCCTCGCTTTCGCTGTCGCCGCTGGGGATGTTCATCGTATTTGCCTATGTGTGGCTGCCCTACATGGTCATCCCGATCCAGACCGCCCTGGAACGCGTGCCGGGATCGCTGCTTGAAGCTTCAAGCGACCTTGGGGCCAGACCGCTGCAGACTTTTCGTTCGGTGATCCTGCCGCTTTCCCTGCCGGGGGTGATCGCCGGTTCGATCTTCACCTTCTCACTAACCCTCGGCGACTTCATCATTCCGCTGGCCCTGGGCAACTCCAAATTCTTCATTGGTCAAGCGGTCTACTCATATCAAGGAACCGGCGGCAACGTGCCGCTGGCTGCGGCCATGACCATGGGACCCGTGATGATCATGATCCTGTACTTACTGGCGGCGCGTAGGCTGGGAGCGTTCGATGCTCTCTAGTCTCGGCGGCCGCGGCAAGGCGCCCACCGGTCTGACCATCGCCGCCATTGGCACGCTGTTATTCCTGCACATGCCGATGTGGATCGTCTTCCTGTATACGCTTACGCCGGAAGAACAGACATACACCTTTCCCCTGCCCGGCCTCACCACGAAGTGGTACGGTGTGGCGCTTCAGCGTCAGGATCTGTGGCGGTCTCTCACGCTTTCCCTTCAGGTCGCCGCCGTGGCGACCACCGCGGCCCTTATTCTGGGTACGCTGGCAGCTGCGGCGGTGTATCGAAGCAAGTTCTTCGGCCGGGAAGCGGTCTCGTTCCTGCTCGTGCTGCCCATCGCCCTCCCCGGTATCGTGACCGGAATTGCGCTCCGCTCCGCAATCGGCGGCTTGGAGATCCCCTTTTCCTTCTGGACGATCGTCATTGGCCATGCGACCTTCTGTGTGGTGGTGGTCTATAACAATGTCCTGGCGCGTTTTCGCCGCATGCAGGCTTCCCAGATCGAAGCCTCGATGGATCTGGGCGCGAATTCTTTCCAGACATTTCGGTACGTGGTCCTGCCCAACCTCGCCACCGCGTTGCTTGCTGGTGGTATGCTGGCCTTCGCACTTTCATTCGACGAGGTCATTGTGACGACGTTTACGGCCGGCCAGCAATCCACCCTGCCGATCTGGATCTTCAGTCAACTTGTGCGCCCTCGCGACCGGCCCGTGACGAACGTGGTGGCCACACTGGTGATCCTGATTACCATTGTGCCCATCTTTCTTGCGCAGCGACTCTCTGCGCAAAGTTCGGACACGGACGGCGAGGGCAGCAAATAGGACCGCTCGCGATGGCGGGCAGATGACCCTCCGGGAAGGCGGGGACAGGATCCGGAACAGGCGTGACGCAGGTGCTGCAGTGACTCCGGGAATCCCCGGCGCCGCCCACAACCTACGAATGAAGTTGTTCCCTGCTTCATTCCCAGTCACGCTTTTCCTACTGGCCTTTGCCCTGCGGCTGCTCGTTGTCTTGTCCACGCGGCACCTTGGCATAGGCCTGGACGACATGTTCCAGTACGACATGCTGGCTCGAAGCTTGGCCGGCGGCAACGGCTTCCGCTGGTATGCGCCAGCGGATGCGGCGCGCCTCGCGCCGTACCTGGATCTGGATGTCGAGTCCCTGGGGCTCGATCCGCGCGGCATTCTCACGACCTTCCGCGCCCCTCTCTATCCGGCATTCCTGGCCGTCATATACATGGCCTTTGGCGCAGGTGAGGATCGATTCCTGGCCGCGCGATTCGTCCAGGCTGGCCTGGGA
>JAZDHO010000043.1:0-2686 GCA_043805815.1 Chloroflexota bacterium | reverse complement strand
CCGGTCAGACTCGTCAGGCTGATCGCACCCCCCGCGACGATCGGCTCGGTTCCGTCCGGAAGGTAATCCCCCAGAGCGTCCGTGTTCGCCTGGCGCAGGCCGTCACCATTGACGTCGTCATACAGAGCCACACATACCTCTGCCACGCCTCCGCTGATGGGAGTCGCGGTAGGCAGGGCTGCGGCCGGGGTGGGAGACGGGCCCGGGGTCGGCGAGGCGGCTGCGGGCGCGCCGATGCCGATGACCAGTTGCTGCCCGATCTGGATGGTGCAATTCTCATCCAGGCGGTTCGTCTGGCGGAGAAATTCCATCGAAACACCCGTAATCAAAGAAATCCGCAGGCAGTTATCTCCCTCCTCGACAACATAGATGATGCGTCCATCCGCGCCGGGGGTGGGCGTGGAATAGGTTTGCACCTGGGCAGCCGGGGCCGCCAGCGCGGCAAATGAAAGGCGCAAAAGCAGAAAAGCGGCCAGAAAAACAGCGATAACCAGGATGCGCTTATTTCTCATGATCTCACCGGGTGAAATTATATCATTCTCGCTTCTTACTCATTACTCGTTCCTCATCACTTATTTCCCTCACTTAGTACTTCACGAAAAGGATTCGTAGTGGCGACTTCCCTGGCACCGCCCGCCACCTGTGCCTGCGCCACAGGTGCAGGCATAGTAGGTGTAGTCGCTTTTTAGCGGCACGACTGAAGTCGTCACTACGTTTTCGTGATCTACTGTCACTAGTTCGTCCTATCGCTGACCCGTTTATACCGCTTGCGGATCTCCGGCAGGAAATACTCCTCGAAGAATCTATCCACATTGTATTCAGGCTGCCAGCCCCAGTCTTTGCGCGCGGCGGTGTCATCCACATCCTCCGGCCAGGAGTTGACTATGCCCTGTCGGCGCGGGTTCGGCTCGAATGTGATCTGCGCGGCCGGGAAAGCCTTGAGCGCCCTCTCGCGGAACTCGCCTGCGGTGAGGCTGAAAGCCGCCACGTTGTAGACCGACAAAGTCAGCTTCTCGCGCGGCGCGTCCGTCAGCATCAGCAGCGAAAAGATAGCGTCTGGCATGGCCATGAACGAGATCTGCGTATCCTCGCGCACGAAGCAGGAGTAGGGTATTCCCTGCGCAGCGTGATGCAGCATCTCCGGGCCGTAATCGCTCGTCCCGCCAGAGGGAACGGTGAAGGCGCTGACGAGGCCAGGAAAGCGGAGGGCGCGAACGTCGAGCATGACCGGCGGTCCCGGGTCCAGGTGGCGCTGCCCGCAGTAGCGGCTGTAGTACATGCCCAGCTTCTCGCAGTACAGCTTGTTGCAGCCGTACATCGTGTGCGGCGTGTTCCACTCGTCTTCTTTCACATGCCCGGCGGCGTGCTTTGCCTTCATGTTCGGGAGGCCATAGGCGGCGATCGAGCTGGGAAACAGGAACTTGACCGGCTTGCGGTACTTCTCCGAGCGGTAGGCTGCTACCATCAACAGTTGCATCGTCCCCTCTACGTTGATGCGGTGGGCCTCCTCGCTGGCTACTTCCGCCTTCGAGGAGAGCGAGGCCGCCAGGTGAAAGATGATATCGAAATCGTAATCGTAGAAAATCTTAACCTTGTTGACCAGGTCGCCTTGAACGTGCTCGGCAACCAACGGCTTGATCGCCTCGGGCAGCGGCATCAGGTCAGCGGTGACGAGGCGGTAGCCTCCCCGTCCCGCCAGAGGGAACGGTGAAGGTGCTGACGAGACCAGGAAAGCGGAGGGCGCGGAAGTCGCACATCACTGGCGGTTGCGGGTCCAGGTGGCGCTGTCCGCAGTAGCGGCTGTAGTACATGCCCAGCTTCTCGCAGTACAGCTTGTTGCAGCCGTACATCGTGTGCGGCGTGTTCCACTCGTCTTCTTTCACGCGCCCGGCGGCGTGCTTTGCCTCCAGGTTCGGGAGGCCATAGGCGGCGATCGAGCTGGGGAACAGGAACTTGACCGGCTTGTGGTACTTCTCCGAGCGGTAGGCCGCCACCATCAACAGTTGCATCGTCCCCTCGACGTTGATGCGGTGCGCCTCCTCGCTGGCTACTTCCGCCTTCGAGGAGAGCGAGGCCGCAAGGTGGAAGATGATGTCGAAATCGTAATCGTAGAAAATCTTGACCTTGTTGACCAGGTCGCCCTGGATGTGCTCGGCAACCAACGGCCTGATCGCCTCGGGCAGCGGCATCAGGTCGGCGGTGACGAGGCGGTAGCCGCCCCGCCCCGCCAGGCTTTGGATGAGCGCCTGCCCAATCTCGCCGCACGCGCCGGTCACCAGGACAGATTTTTCGCTCATAAACTTCTCCTTTATGGTAGCCTATTGGCTACCATTATGCTAGAATGTCTATGTAAATGCAACATCAGAGATGTTGCACTCCGTCTCCAAGATGTTGCATTCCGTCTCCGAGATGTTGCACTCCGTCTTTGACTTCTATTGTACAACAGCCGCGCTGGTTTCGTTCGGGCTTTCGCCATTCTATTCTACGAGTATACTCATGATTTCTCGTCCGAATTCTTTCTGGACTTTTATCGCTTTGATCACGCTCAGCGCGAGCCTGCTCGCCGCGCTGACAGCTTGCTCTGGCTTCCTCCCTGCTCCCACGCCAACCCCCTCCCCGCTTCCCACCGCAACCGCAACCGCAACCGTCACCCCCACCATCGTCTGGTTCCCCCCGACCGAAACGA
>JAZDHO010000042.1:0-2103 GCA_043805815.1 Chloroflexota bacterium | reverse complement strand
TGCCGCGCATGGCCCAGATTGCCTCCAGTATGCTTCACCGGGCGCTGACGGCTTTCGTTAACGAGGATGCCGAGACTGCAAAGGCGATCCCGGAGGAAGATGACGAGGTTGACGCGCTCTACGACCAGGTCTACCGCGAGTTGATGACCTTCGTCATGAAAGACCCGAAGACGATTGACCGCGCCAACTACCTGCTCTGGGCCGCACACAACCTGGAGCGGATGGCCGACCGCGTCACCAACATCTGCGAGCGCACCATTTTTATTGTCACTGGCGAGATCAAGGAGATTGATAGCAGCGATGATGAGATGATGGGGAAATAAAAACTGCTCTCTACAACAACCTGTCTCCCACCTGGACCGCATCCTGCCGGTAATGGCAGCCGCGGCTTTGGCGGTTATGCTGTGCGGCCTGGGCCACGATCAAAGCCACTTCGACGGCGTTGCGCAGGCCGATCAGACCGTCGCTCAGCTTTGTCGTCCGGTAGAAGGTTTCGATCTCGTTTTGCAGGTGCCGCAGTTCGCGGATGGCACGCGAGAGACGGTCGCCGCTGCGCACCAGGCCAACGTAATGCCACATGATGTTTTGGATCGTCTGCATATCGCCTTGGATGAGCGCCGGGTCGGAGTCGGCGGTCAGACCGCTCTCGTCCCAGGGAGGTACCTCCTCGCGGCTGGGACCAGCCCCCGCCGTTCCTCGGTCGAGTGTTTTTGTAATATATTGTGCAGTTCGGCGACCCCATACCAGCCCTTCAAGCAAGGATGTGGAAGCCAGCCGATTGGCTCCGTGCAGGCCCGTACAACTGACCTCGCCGACAGCATACAGATTCCCGATGCTGGTGCGTCCCCATTCGTCTACGGCTACGCCGCCGCAAAAATAATGCGCGGCCGGGACGACCGGGACCGGTTCCTGGGTGATGTCAATGCCCACCTTCTGGCAGGTGGCGTAGATGTTCGGGAAGCGGGCGCGGATCCTCTCTGCGGGCTGGTGCGAAGCAATATCCAAAAGGACGTGGGAGTAGCCATGCAACTCCATCTGATGATGGATGGCGCGTGAGACCACGTCGCGCGGCGCCAGGTCTTTCCATTCAGGGGAATACTCAGCCATGAAGGCGCGTCCCTCGGGCGTGAGCAGCACGCCGCCTTCGCCGCGCACCGCCTCGCTGATCAGGAAACCTTCTGCGCCTGGAACGGCCAGGGCGGTTGGATGGAATTGAACGTATTCGGCGTTGATGATGCGCGTCCCGGCCCGCGCGGCCATCGCCAGCCCATCCCCGCGCGCGCCGGGCGGGTTGGTTGTGTTTCGATAGATGCGCCCTAGCCCGCCGGTTGCCAGCACAACGGCTGTGGTAAGAACGCGGTGGATGGTCTTACCTTCCCGGTCGAAAACGTACGCGCCGTGACAGGTGATCGGCTGGTAGGCCGCTAATGGGTCGCGCGAGTGATGCGGAAATGTAATAAGGTCTACGGCGGTAAGGTTCTTCACCAGCCGTATGTTCGGGTATCGCTCCAAAGCGGCAATCAGGCCCTCGATGATGACCTGGCCGGTAATGTCGCCGACGTGGGCGATGCGTCGCCGCGAGTGGGCTGCTTCTTGGCCCCAGGCGACCTGCCCGCCCGGCTCGCGGTCGAATTTGACGCCGGCCGTCTCGACCAAGATCTTCTCGAGCAGGTGTGGCCCTTCGCGGGCCAGGATGCGAGCAACCTTCGGCAAGCTGGCGCCCGCGCCTGCCGCCAGGATATCGGCGACGAGCATATCCGGTTTATCGCCGGGGCCTCGGCCGATGATCCCGCCCTGGGCGTAGCGCGTATTCGATTCGCGCGGGTCTGCCTCGCGCGTGATCAGGGTGATATTCAGCCTGGGATTCTGAGCCAGGCTCAAGGCGGTTGTCGCACCGGCGATTCCGCTGCCGATGATGAGAACTTCAGGTTGTGTCATGGGTCTCCTACCGAGTAGGTGCTGCCGAAGGCCTACTCGGCGCACACCCCCTTCCCCTCGCTTTTTTAGGAGAGGGGCAGGAGGGACGGGGTGCCGAGTAGGCCTTCGGAGGTCATCCAATCGCGATCATGCGTTCCACGGCTTGATAGGCGCGCTGACGGATTT
>JAZDHO010000041.1:0-17962 GCA_043805815.1 Chloroflexota bacterium | reverse complement strand
GTCCACCACGAAGAAGTCGCCTTTCTCGGTCTGCGTAACGCTGGCGTGGCGCGCCTCCAACGATGGGTCGTCCAGCACGTAGCTTGATTGCTGGGGGTCGGTGCCGAAGGTGATCTCGCGTGCGGCCAGCGGGATCGGCGCGCCAGAGGCGGGCTTGAAGGTCTCGCCCGGGGCAGCCAGCGGATCGGGTTGCATCCGACGCAGGCAGGCTGCCGCCTGCACGACGCGGGTGGTCCGAGCCCGGGAGAACAACGACCGCAAGCGGCCCAGGGATAGGATCAGTAAGAGCACTGCGCCCGCCAGTGCCACTGCCCCGATGATGATGGGATCCCGGTAGCGGGCAAAGACCGCCGCAACACCGCGTGGAGGCTGCACCACCGTTACTGTTACGGGGACCTCGATGCTGGTGCGGCTCAAGCTCAGCGCATCCACGGCCTCCACCATCAACTTGTGTTCACCGGTCTCGTTGTAGCCATTCAGGTCCCAGGTGAAGGCGCCAAACGGCTCCGCCGTGTTTTCGACGGCGATCTGGCCGTCGATGTAAAGCGTCGTCCGCATCAACGGGCGCGGATGACCGTCGGGAAACTCGACAATGACTTCAAGCGCCTGGTCCGCGGGCAGCAGCACCTCGTCGTTGTAGGGATCCTCCTCGGGCGGTCCGCGCAGTATCTGGAGTGGCGGGGATACGAAGATGGGATTGGGAGGCTGCAGATCAATCGCGAACGCCTGGTCTGCCGATCTCACCACCCCGGCCTGCCCGGTTACCTCCACGCTGACAGTGTGTGTGCCCCCGGCTTTGGCTGCGGATTGATACTGGAGGGCATACAGCCGGCGCAGCGGTGCAAAGTAGGATTCGGGATCAGGATATGGCGGGAGCTCGGTGGCTGCGAAGTACGCGCCGCCGGTCTGCGCGGCCAGGGTGTCGAAAGCGGCCGCGCTGGCGGTCGCGCTGTACAGCTCGGTGTCGGTGAACCACACGAATACCCGCACGTTGTTCTGGATTGCCCGCTCGATGAGCGGCACCATCATCGAATCGATCTCCGGTTCGTCCATGTGGGGCGTGATGAAGAGAATCGCGCGCTTCATGCCAATCCGCGGGGGTTGCACGGCGACCGTCTCGATCGCGATCTGGAGGGTTTGCAGGTTGGGTGTGGTATCGCGAAAATCAGGGCGGAAGGCCTGCAGGCTCACCAGCCAGTCCCTGGCGCTGGCATGTGAGATGATCGGTCCCGAGAGCGTGACGAGGCTCATGTCGTCGGGTGTGTCGGCCGGCAGGGCCTGCGCCCATGCGCCAAGCACATCCACGATCCCCTTATAGCGCTCAGTGCCAAGCTTATCGCGAACAGCCAGCGCAGGTCCAGGGTTGATCGCCACGGACAGCTGCAGGGGCACGACCATTTCCGCCAGCGACGACACCGGGAGAGGCTGACCGTCCTCCAGAACGGTCACCTGCTCGGGCAGGATGCCGCTCACGAAGCGGCCGGAGGCATCGAACACGTCCATAAAGGTCGAGATGGCAGGGAAGGTCGCCGCATCCGCCGGGTAAAGCACGGCGCGCGCCTCCGCCTGTGCCCGTGCACGCAGCAAGACAAAGTTGTCCAGCACAGGAAATGCTGGACAACTGCCCGGCATGCTCCATCCAAGGAACAGGCCGAGGGCGACGACAAGGATCAGAGCTTTACGCATTCGCGGGTAGTGCTTCGGCGATACCTGTGCCTTCCTTGGGCCGTGTCAGGCGCAGGAACGTCAGCGCCCACACGGATTCAACGTACGCCGTCAGGATGCCTTGAGCCACCAGCAGAACAGGCAAGTAGACGACGAAGCACAGGCCGGCCACGAGCAGCGCGGTTGTGGGCAGCTCGCCTTGTGAGGTGGCGAAGGCGATGCCCGCCGGGATCACGGTGATCAGGATGGGTAAGGCAATCAGGATGCCTGCCACGAAGCCGATCACAGCTGTGATGAGCCAGATCAGCAACACAGGACCGATATTCTTCTTGACGACCTGCCAACCGCGGCGCACCCCGTCCATCATGCCGAGGTCCTCGATCACCATGGCCGCGTTTGCCTGCTGGATGACAATGCCGGCGACCCAGACGAGCGGCACGAGTACGCAGATCAGCGGCAGCATGCATAGGAATCCCACGCCTGCTGTCAGGGCGCCAAACAGCGCGAGCGGCACGAAGATGGCCATCAGTGCGACACCGAGCAGTAACGAGAGCAGGAACACACGCCAGAAGTACGGCCTGCTTTCGCGGAAGAGCTCGCCAAACGACAGCTTCTCAGCTCCGCCGTCCGCCTTGACCGTGCCCCGAATCAACCCAATCCGACCGATGGTTCCGAGGAAGATACTCAACGCAACCAGGATCAAGACGACCAGGACGAACAGCGCGACGATCCAGAGATTGTCTCCGATCCAGTCGACCACGCTGGCGAAGAACCGCTCGATCTCGGAGAACGTGCCCGGAGTGAAAGGCTGCTGGGCGTTCCGGCCCTGTTGCCAGCCGCTGCCTCCGCCTCCGCCGCCTCCACCGCTCCCGCTGCCGCATCCGGCAAAGATGCCGAAGATCCACAGCACCTTATGCTTCCAGATGATGCGCCATGCTTTTCCAAGTACTTCGCCGAAGTCCATGATGCTCCTCTCAGTCCCTATTCCCACTCTATCGTGGCGGGAGGCTTGCTCGTAATATCATACACGACCCGATTGATTCCGTCCACTTCGTTCACGATTCGGTTGGCCACGCGGGCCAGAAGGTCGTGCGGCAGCCGCGCCCAGTCCGCGGTCATGAAATCCTCGGTGGTTACAGCGCGCAGAGCGGCCGTTTCTTGATACGTTCGTTGATCTCCCATCACGCCCACGGACCGCACCGGCAGCAGGACGACGAAGCCCTGCGAGACCGCAAGCTCGCGTGCCTCGCTGGAGAATGCGGCGTGCTTGCCGATCAATCCGGCGTGCGCCAATTCCTCCTGAAAGATGGCGTCCGCGGCGCGCAAGCGCTCCAAGCGTTCAAATGTGATCTCCCCCAGGCAGCGCACTGCAAGGCCCGGGCCCGGGAACGGTTGACGCCAGATCATGAACTCCGGCAATCCCAGCTCCTCACCGACCAAACGCACCTCATCCTTGAAAAGATAGCGCAGCGGCTCCACCAGTTCGAGGTCCATGTGTTCTGGCAGGCCGCCGACGTTGTGGTGTGTCTTGATGCGGTCCACCTTGCTGCGCTCCGGCGCCGAAGATTCCACCACGTCGGGATAGATCGTGCCCTGCACCAGGAAGCGCGGATTACCCAGCTGCCGCGCCTGCTCCTCAAACAGCCTGATGAACTTTTCGCCGATGATGCGGCGCTTCTGCTCGGGCTCGAGCACACCGTGGAGCGCTTCCAGGAACTCCCTGCCGGCATCCACGGCGATCGTTTCGGCGTGCAGCATGTACCTGAGGGCCGTCGTGACCTGCTCGCTTTCGCCCTTGCGCAACAGCCCCGTGTCCACAAAGACCGTCACCAGCTGATCTCCAACGGCCTTGTGCGCGAGGGCAGCCGCCACGGTTGAATCGATACCGCCGCTCACCGCCGCCAATACACGTTCATCGCCGACCTGCTGGCGCACGCGTCCGACGGCCTCGTCAATGATGGAGCGAGGCGTCCACTCGGGCCTTGCGCCGCAAATCTGGACCGCGAAATGGCTGAGAAGCTGATCTCCGTTGGGCGTGTGGCGCACTTCAGGATGGAACTGCAGCCCGAAGTACTTGCGCTGCATGTCACCGATGGCAGCCAGGGGGCTGTGTGCCGATCTCGCCATGGCAGTGAAGCCCTCCGGCATGCGCGTGATGCGGTCGCCATGCGACATCCAGACCTGGGAGAGATTCGAAAGCGCGGATTCCATCAGCGGTTCGATGCTCGCCGGCCCGTACTCGCGCTGGGCGGATGGGTCCACCTGTCCACCCAACGCGTGGGTAAGCGCCTGCATGCCGTAGCAGATGCCGAGGATCGGCTGATGCGACTCGAGGACATAGTTCGGTATGAACGGCGCCCCGGGTTCGTACACGGATCTTGGACCGCCTGAAAGGATGAAGCCTTTGGGGCGCAGCGCCATGACGCCCGCGGCCGGGGCATCCCACGGAAACAGCTCGCAGTAAACGTGTGTCTCACGCAGGCGACGCGCGATCAGTTGGGCATACTGCGAGCCAAAGTCGAGGATGGCTATTGAGTCCATGCTGGCTGCAAGCACCTTTCAGCCAAGAACTGGTCCAGCGAAGGGCACTGCAAAACGCGGCAAGAGGTCCGCCATTGCGCGCAGGCGCCGAGCGTGCGCCTTGGCCGCGATGCCACGTATGCCGGATTATAATGTTCGGCGGGTGCGGACACAGGGATGAACACTGCCAGGAAGCGTTTGATTCCGGATCTCCTAGTGCCACTTCTCATAACCCTGGGGGTGATGGTCCCGCTCTTCTACCAGACGGTTGTTCTCGCCCCCCAGCAGCCTGACAACATCCGCACCTTCTATTCGTATGCCTCGGGCCTCGAAGGCTACCACGAGCTCAAGACGGCCTGGCAAGCACGCTTGTTCTCAAATGCGCTGGCATGGCAGATCGACCGTTTGGCCGAGGCCATCATGAGCGTCCAGGATGTCCGCTACATCAATCGCCCGCAGGCGTTTTCCATTGGGTTGTGGACGGTTGGCTGGTTCTTCCTGGTCGCACTTGTCTATATTTGGTTCCTGGGGAAGCGATCTGTCCTTTACATAGTGGGGACATATGCAGCGCTTACATTCGGGTACATGGACAAGCTGCCCGCCACGCGCATCTATCCCTGGGACATGCCTGCACTACTGGTGTACGCCCTCTTCATGTTCTGGTTTCTCGGGAATCGGTTCAAGTGGATTCTGTTCCTGCTTCCGCTGGGGATGGGTTTCAAGGAAACCAGTGGTGTCCTCTGCGCTGCCTTCCTTCTGTCCGATGAGCTGTCAAGAAGGGCCAAGTGGTGGATGTTTCTGACCGCGGCGGGGCTCTGCGTGGCCGTGAAGATCGCCATCGACCTGGTCGTCGGAGCTCCCGAGCCATTCTTTACGATGGAGACCGGCCTCGGAGGACCGCTTGCTGCCGTCTACTTGATTCAGAATCTGCGCAGCCTTTCATCGCTGCAGCCGCTCCTCATCAACGCCGGCACTTTGCTGAGCTTCGCCATCCTGCCGGCTTTGAACCAGAAGGTGCTTTCCCTGAAGCTCCTGGCGGTGCTGTTTGCAGCCGGCAATTTGCTGTTTGGGACAGTGTTCGAATACCGGATCTGGTTCGAGCTGATCCCATTTGCGCTGTATGGCATCGACTCTGTGGCATTCTCCAACCCGTCCGAATCCGGCACGACCTAGCAGACCCGCCCGCAGGCATTTCTCGCTGCTTTGCGGCTCCGCTTCACGAGTGTGCCCAAAGCCACGGATGCGCCGGGGCCGGCAACACCATAACCTGCGCCATGGGACGATAGAGGGCGAAGCGTTCTGCCCCTTCAGGAGCAGGGCTGCCAGGCCCGGCTGGACCTTGGGCGGCCGCGCCAGCGATAGATCGAGAGACTGCAATTGAATCCCGGCAGGCAGGGACCGCCTAGCCAGCAAACGTGATGCTGTGCTCTTCCATGGAGGCTATGCGCGTCAGAGATTCCACGGGGACACCCAGGGGCGCGAGCGCCTCCCGTCCGCCCTCAAAAGTCTTCTCGATCAGCGCGCCGATACCAACAACTCTAGCGCCGGCGGCCTCAGCCAGCCGCGCCAATCCAAGTATGGTGGCGCCGGAGGCCAGGAAGTCGTCGATGATCAGCACTTTTTCGCCGGTCGCCAGGTACTCAGGCGAGACGATCAGCTCCACCATGCGACCCTTGGTATGCGAGGGGGCGAGTGTCAGATAGACCTGGTCGGGCATGGTTATAGGCTTCGTCTTGCGGGCGTACACGACCGGAATACCGAGGTGCATGGCAGTGGTGAGGGCCGGGGCGATGCCGGAGATCTCCGCCGTCAGCACTTTGGTGGCGCCCAGCGCCGCAAAGCGCCTTGCCAGCTCCCTGCCGCACTTGTCCATCAGTTCCGCGTCGACCTGATGATTGACGAAGCTGTCGACTTTCAGAATTCCCCCTGGGAGGACCTGCCCATCCCGCCTGATCCGTTCCTCAAGTTCTCTCACTCGTCCCTCCCTCGCCGTGGTCCAGACAGGCTATGATTCTACAGCACTCGCGTCCATCCGGCTTGCATGCATGAGTCGCCGCTTAAGGATCGAATTGTCCGTGTGTTAGAATTTATTGGTGCCAGAAGTCGCCTGGATACGGCTGGCCTCCAACTCACCTCGCCGCAGAGAGTTGATGGCGCTCGGGAACTGGATCGTCAGCAGCTGCGTCCCTGACTTGGACGAGTCGCGATCGGCCGGCGAAGCGCCCGCGGAGTATGTCCTCAGGCTGGCCGAGGCCAAGGCAAGGGCCGCCGTGGACGGCTCGCCCAACAGTGCCTTGATTGTGGCCGCGGATACGGCGGTGGTGGATGGTGAGAACGTGCTCGGCAAGCCGGCCAATGCCGCGGATGCGGCGCAGATGCTGCGGCAGTTGCGCCGCCGAACACACCGGGTCTTCACGGGCCTCGCGGTGCTGAACCCGGGCTCCGGGCAGCTCGTGACCGATGTGTGCGTGACCGATGTCCCGATGCGAGACTACAGCGAGGCCGAGATCGGCGCCTATGTGGCCTCCGGCGACCCGTTGGACAAGGCTGGCGCGTACGGAATCCAGCATGCAGACTTCCATCCGGTGCAAGACATGGCCGGATGCTACGCCTCGGTGATGGGACTTCCCCTGTGCCACCTCTTGCGCCTGCTTACCCGCCTTCAGGCAGCCTCACAACCTGACCTCCCGGATCGTTGCCAGACCTATTTGAACTATGCCTGCCCGGTTTCGAGCGCCATCCTGCGCGGTGAACCGGTCGGGTAACCAAGGGAACGAATGAGACAACTGCGTTGGATCCACCTACCCATCACCCTGTTGCTGCTGGCAGCGTGTTCGTCGACCTCGGGCGGCGGGCCTGTTCTTTCGATCTTTGGTCCCTCGCCCACGCTGCCGCCGCCCAGTGTCAGCGTCACCTCTGTCCCAGACGCGCAGGCAGCGGTGACGCGCTTCCTGGATGCGCTGAAGAGCAACGATTTCACCGCCATGTATGCCATGCTTTCGAGCAGCGCGCAGGCGGCGGTACCCCAGGAGGCGTTTCTCACAAAGTACAACGAGGCCCTGAACACGATGGGGGCCGCAGGGCTGGACTACCAGGTGAGCAGCCAGCTTATGAGTCCCACGGCTGCCCAGGTCGGATTCAAGATCATCTATCACACAGCCCTGGTCGGGGATCTCGAGCGCGAGATGGTGGCGAACCTGGAGCTCGAACAGGGACAATGGCGCCTGCACTGGGATGACAGCCTGATCCTGCCGGAACTGGCGGGCGGCAACGTGTTGAAAATGGATTACCGGATCCCCGGGCGCGGAGATATCTATGACCGCGATGGGGAGCCTATTGTTGTACAGACCGACGCCTACGCCCTGGGCATCAAGCCGGGCGACCTGTCGCCGAACGCCTCCGGATTCCTCGTTGGAGCTCTGGCCAGGCTGTGCAATCGCACGACCGAATCGATCGAAGATGCCTACGCCGGGGCTGCTCCTGAGTGGTACGTCCCGATCTGCGAGGCCTCGGTGGAAGAAGCGACGGCCCTGCTCAATCTCAATCAGCCGGGCCTGGTGGTCACGCCATACCGCGCGCGCTTCTACCTCGATCAGGGCATCGCGCCGCAAGTGGTCGGATATGCCTCGTTGATCCACAAAGAGGAGCTGGACCAATACCGGCGCCTCGGCTACCGCGGTGACGAGACGGTTGGTCAGTCCGGGATCGAAAAGTCGATGGAGGAGTACCTCTCCGGGAAACACGGCGGCTCGCTCTACGTGGTCGATCCCAGCGGCCAGATCCTGACGCGCCTGGCTGCCAGCGAACCTGAGGCCGCGGCCTCGGTGCACCTGACGATCGACCGCAATTTGCAGCGCTACGCTCAATTGGCTTTCGGAGAGTTCCACGGAGCAGCCGTGGTGCTGGAGCTGAAGACGGGGCGTGTGCTGGCCATGGTTTCATCTCCTCAATACGATCAGAACCTGTTCGAGCCCGAGAACTACAACAGCGGCCCGCTATTGGCTGACATGGTGAATGATCCGGACCAGCCCCTGGTCAATCGGGCGGCGCAGGGCGCGTATCCGATGGGCTCGGCGTTCAAGCCGGTGACCATGGCGGCGGGTCTCGAGAGCGGACTGTACCTGCCCATCACCACATACGATTGCCAGTACGATTTCACCGAACTGCAGCAGTATGGTGGGCCCGTGCTGAACGACTGGACCTGGGAGCACTGCCAGGACCGGGTGCGTGCCGGGAACTTCTGCGATACGAGCGACAGCCTGCCCTCCGGGCTGCTGACGCTGCAGGAGGGCCTGATGAGATCGTGCAATCCGTTCTTCTGGCATATCGGGCTTGACCTGTTCAACAGCGACCGCGCCGGCGACATCGCCGAGATGGCGCGCGCATTTGGTCTTGGCTCAGCCACGGGCATCGACGCGATTGCCGAAGCCACGGGCAATGTTTCGGTGCCGGCGCAGCCGGTTGAAGCCACCAATCTGGCCATCGGCCAGGGCGATTTGCTTGTGACCCCGCTGCAGGCGGCGCGGCTTGTCGCGGCCATTGGCAATGGCGGTACGCTTTACCGACCGCAGGTGATCGAGAAGATCCAACCGGTGAACGGCGCCGCCTTCAACGAATTCAAACCGGAAGTTGCGGGCACGCTCCCCATCCGCCCGGATAACCTGGCGGCCATCCAGGAAGCGATGTCGATGGTGATCAACAATCCGCGCGGCACCGCCAATTTCCGCTTGCGCGGGCTTACATTCGACAGCTCCGGAAAGACGGGCACGGCGCAGTCCGGTTCCGGAGAACCGCATGCCTGGTTCATTGGTTACACCCGGGTTGAACAGAACACGAACCTTCCGGACATCGCCGTGGCCGTGATCGTGGAGAACGCCGGCGAGGGGTCAGACTTCGCTGCCCCCATTTTCAGGGCGCTGGTCGAGACCTACTACTACGGATCCTGGCAGGGCCGACCGTGGTATGCCTCTGATTACGGCGAGCCGACATACACGCCGACGCAGTTCGGTGCGAATGCCACCCCGGCGCGCTAGCGCCACCGGCGAAAATAGTGTGCCTGCACACCGTGCGCCTGATGGTCGAGCTGCGGAAGATGGTCGGGCATGGCGGTTGAACCGACCATCGCAGGCCTGATCGTCCAGGCCCAATCGGGCTTTTTCACAGTTGAGACCAAGAACGGCACTTACGTTTGCCAACTGCGCGGCAAGCTCAAGCGCGGCAGAGCCACAGGTGACCTGGCTGCGCTGGGCGATCGCGTCCGCTTGCAGCCACTCGCGGACGGTTCAGGCGCCATCGAAGCCGTGGAGGAACGCACCCGCGCCATCGTCCGCCTGGATCCGAGACCCGGCGCCGCCTATCGCCAGGTGCTGCTGGCCAACGCCGATCAAGCCGTGTTCGTCTTTGCCTGCGCTCACCCAGAGCCCAGGCTGCGGATGTTGGATCGGTATCTTGTCATAGCCGAGACGCAGCGCGTGCCTTCGATTATCGTCGCGACCAAAATCGACTCGGTATCCGCGCAGAAGGCCCGCGAGATCTTCTCCCCGTATGAGCCAGCGGGCTACACCGTGCAGTATACTTCCGCGACGACGGGCGCCGGCGTGAAAGAGCTGGCGAGGCGCCTGGCCGGCAAGATCACCGTGCTGGCGGGGCCAAGCGGTGCGGGGAAATCAAGCCTGCTCAACGCCATACGCCCCGGACTGGGCCTGCAGGTCAAGGATGTCAGTGCCGTCAACAAAGGCCAGCACACCACGGTCGTGCGGCAGTTGTACTCACTCGGCGATGGCCGCAGCTATGTGGCCGATACGCCCGGGTGGAAGTCGTTGGCGCTGTGGGACACACAACCGGAAGAGTTGGACGCGTATTTTCCTGAGATCCGGAACCTTGTGAGCGGGTGCAAATTCAGTGACTGCACTCACGTGAGCGAACCGGGCTGCGCCGTCCGGGCCGAGGTGGACCGCGGCCGGGTGCACCGCGAGCGCTATGAGTCTTACGTGCGCATGCGAGCGGGCGAGGCCTGATATGACGCGGTCCTCGAACCGGCCAGCGGCGTCCACATACTGTACGGGCAGTCCCTGCTGGATCAACCAATGACGGACCCGTCGAACCTCATGACTGAAAATTGGAGCATCGTCGGGCACACTTGGGCAGTGGATATGCTGCGCCAGCACGTTAAGGGCGGGGCGACGCGGCATGCCTACCTGTTCACCGGGCCGCGCGGCGTCGGGCGCCGAACCCTTGCCCTGCGCTTTGCGCAAGCGCTCAACTGCACGGATCCGACCGAGCCGGGCATCCCCTGCGGAAAATGCGATGACTGCAAGCGCGTCGAAGCGCGGCAGCACCCGGATGTAACGATTGTTGCAGCCGAGGCAGAAGGCGGGACCCTGAAAGTGGAACAAGTTCGCGAACAGCGGCGCCTGATATCGTTGAAACCGTTCCAGGCGAAGTATCGGGTTGCGATCTTCAATCGATTCCAGGAGGCGAATGACGCCGCGGCCAACGCCCTGCTTAAGACACTTGAGGAAGCGCCGGCGCACGCGGTCTTGGTACTGACAGCAGAGAGCTCCGAGGGGCTCTTGCCTACCATCGTCTCGCGCTGCGAGGTGCTCCGCCTGCACACCGTCCCGCTGGACGCGGTGCAGGAGCTGCTCGAGCAGCGGGGAGCCCAACCTGACCACGCCCGCCTGCTCTCGCATATCAGCGGAGGCTGTCCGGGCGTGGCACTAAGACTCATGCAGGACAAGGAAGCGCTGGCCTACCGCGACGAAAAGCTCAATGAACTCCTGGCGCTGCTTCCGGCCACGCGGGCGCAGAAATTCGCCTATGCGGAGAAGCTTGGCAAAGACAAGGCCGCCATGCGCGGCGTGCTGGTGCTCTGGCTGTCTTTCTGGCGCGACGTGTTGTGGCGCGCCGGGGGCGCGTCGACGGCGATCGCCAATATCGATCGCCAGCAGGAGATCGATGCACTCTCGCGGCAGATGAGCCTGCCGAATGCGAAACAGATCGTCGCCGACCTGGACCGCGGCGTGCGGCGGCTTGAGTCCAACATAAACCCGCGCTTGCTGGCCGAGGTGCTGCTGTTGGATTGGCCCCACTAGACCGAGGCCCGCGGAGACCGAACATGGCCGATGCCGGACTCGCCCGCAAAACGAAGCGCAGGCCCAGAGGGCGCGCGGCGATCATCCATGCGCTTGATGGCTACGAGGCGGCCTCATTTGCCGGACTGGAACGCGCCGTCTCGCTTACGGGAACCTTCGACTGGATCCAGATCTTTGTCCATAGTGAGGCGGAGCTTAGACGACTGGTGCCCAAAGCCGCCAGGGCCCTCACACCTGAAGGCATGCTGTGGATCTCGTTCCCAAAGGGCTCGTCCAAAATCCAGACGGACCTCACGCGCGATGAGGGTTGGGACAGCCTGAAGAAGCTGGATCTCAAAGGGGTGAGTCTGATCTCTGTCAATGAAATGTGGTCGGCGTTCGCGCTTCGTCCCTACCGGCCGAGGGAAGCGCGATCGCGGGCCTGGAGCTGAGAGGCAGCATGTGCAGAAGCATCAAGACCTTAGGGGTGCACGAGGGGCGAGCCACGGACCAGGAGATCGCCGAAGCGGCGCTGCAGTACGTGCGCAAGGTGAGCGGATATCGCAAGCCATCCCGCCTGAACAAGGCCGCTTTCGACGCTGCTGTGGAAGAGGTGGCGGTTGCCACCCGCAAGATGCTCGAGAACCTTACCGTGGCAGCCTAGGCGGCGCGACGCCGCGAACCAGGTGAATTCAGAAGCCCCTGCCTCCCGGAAGGTGGGGGCTCTCTCATTATTCGAGTGCCTGTTTGAGCTTGCGCGCCAGCCTGCCAAAGTGAGCTGTGAAGCGCACCTCCTCGGTCCGCGGGCGAGGCAGATCGACCTTGAGGTCGAGCTTCACCGTGCCGGGCCGCTGGGTCAGCACCAGCACACGATCGGCCAGGAATAGCGACTCGGTGATCGAATGCGTAACCATGACCACTGTCTTGCGCCGCTTTTGCCAGATGCGCGACAATTCAAGGCCCATGCGTTCACGGGTGAGGGCGTCAAGGGAGCCGAACGGTTCATCCAACAGCAGCAGGTCCGGATCGTGCACGAACGCCCGCGCGATGGCCACCCGCTGCGCCATGCCGCCCGAAAGGTCACGCGGCAGCGACTGCTCAAAGCCCTGCAGGCCGACCAGGTCGATCAATTCCTGTGCCCGTTTCCTGGCGGCCTCAGGGCGGGAACCGTCAAGTTCCAGCGGCAGCGTGATGTTGCCGATCACCGTTCGCCAGGGCATGAGATTGGACTGCTGGAAGACCATGCCGATGCGCGGCGTGCGCCCATGCGAAAAATCCACCCGCCCGTGCGTGGGCTGCAGCAATCCGGCCAGCGTCCGCAGCAGCGTGGTCTTTCCCGAGCCGGATGCGCCGAGCACGCAGACGAACTCCTGCGGACAGATGTCGAACGAGACCTGATCTAGCGCGCGCAGTCCACCGTTGTTGTCGGGGAACACAACACTCAGTTTATGGACCTCGAGGACCGGCGGGACGGGCGCCATACGGCTCAATCTACGAATTTGTTCGTGAACGCCTTGCTCAGGTCGAGCGGTTCCTTGAGCAGGCCCATCTGCAGCAGGGTAGCCTGCATGTTCTGCCATGCTTGCACATCCGAACGACCCGGCATGTCGGTCCTCCAGAGCTCGATGCTGCGCCTGAGGATCTCCATTTGCGTCGCCCTGTCCGCCGTGTCAAGTTCGTCGACGTATTTCACGCTGATGTCGTAGGCCTCATCCGGCGCCGCGATTGTGTCCGCCAGGGCCCTCAGAAACGCGCCGGTCATTCGCCGCACCAGCGCGGGATCGCCGGCGAGCGTCGCTTCATTGGTGATCAGGCCATTCGAGGCAAGCTGTACATGGTCGGCCACACGGATCTCATTCAGCTCATAGCCCTGCGCCTTCAGCTGAACCGGCTCATTGGCGGTGTAGATGGCGACGGCGTCCTCCTGGTCCGCTGCAAGCGCCGCGACCTGGTTAAACCCGATCGAATCGAGGGTCACATCCTGCTCGCTCAGGCCCGCGGAGAAAAGCAGCGCGTCCAGGCCGATGTAATTGGCGCCGAAAAGCCCTGGCAGGCCGATCCTCTTACCCTTCAGATCGGCGGGGACCTTGATGCCCTGCTCGACCTTTGAGGCCACCGCGACAGGATACTGCTGGTACCAGGCGCAGACATAGACCACCGGCAGGCCCTGAGCGCGGGCCAGAAGCACTTGCTCACCAGAGACCACGGCGAATTGCAGGGTGTTCGCGCCGACAAGCGAGACCGCGTCGGTCTCGAACGAGTAGTCGAACTCCACCTCCAGACCTGCGTCAGCGAAGTAGCCCTTTTCGAGGGCGACATACAGCGGAGCGAACTGAATGTTGGGGATGTAGCCCAGGGGCAGCCGGATGTGTGTGGGGGACCCCGCGGCTTGCGGCGGGCCCGAGCCTGTGCAGGCTGAGAGGGCCATCGCCATGCCGACCAGAAACTGAATTGTTTTACGATGCATTGTCACCTCAAAATGCGATCATTCCTTGCGCCACTCCTGCCAGAGCAGCGCCCGGGCTTCCAGCCAGGCCACGACGCCATAGAGACATAGCGCCATGGCGATCAGGGCAAACACTGCCACGAAGACCAGGGCCGTATCGTATTGCCCGCGGCCGACGTTGATCAGAAATCCTAAGCCCCTGTCCGAACCCACGAGTTCGCCCACGACCGCGCCGATGACCGAGAGAGTGGCGCCGATGCGCAGGCCGCCGAGGAACACCGGCAGCGCCGCCGGCACCTCGAGCTTGAGAAGGATCTGCTCGCGGCGCGCGTGCAGCGAGCGCATCAGATCATGAAGCGCCAGCGGCACGGCGCGTACACCAACGATGGTGTTGACCAGCACCGGGAAGAACACGATCATGGCGCAGATCAGGACCTTGGAGAAAATGCCCGGTCCGAACCAGATGACCAGAAGCGGTGCGATGGCCACCAGGGGGATGGCCTGGCTGGCCACAAGATAGGGGGAAAGCATCCGCTCCAACGCCCGCGACTTCGCCACCGCATAGCCGATGATGGTCGCCAGCACGACGCCCATGCTGAGCCCCAGAAGGATCTCCAGGAGAGTGGCGCTGGCGTGGAACGCCAGGCTGCCCTCCGAGAAAGCCGCCACGAACCGCCTGCATACATCGCCCGGGGAGGGGAGGATGAAAGCCGGCAATCCCGCCGTGCGCGCGACAAGCCACCACGCCAGCAGGCCCGCCAGGAGCGAGGCCAGCCCCAGCAGCGATTGATTTCGGCGCGCAGCGCGCGGGAGAACGCCCGAAGTATCTGCCATAAGTCGTTCGGAACATCGACGCAAGCCTGTGAGGACAAAGCGATCGCCCCTAGGCTCAGCCTCGGGGCGCAGAAGCAGCCGAACGATGGCGCCTGCCCCGCCTGAACAAAACCCCGAAAACGAAATCGTTTCCGGGGCGCTCAAAGCGGGCCGGTCCGCGCATCGGCCAGCCGTGTTCCTTCTTCTATCCAGACTGTGACTGTCGGCCTCGGAATTTCACCGGGTCATGCCGGCTCCTGGACGCTCCGTTCGCTCTGCCAGGGAGCGGCTCGTGGGCTCTACCACCGATCGGGAATTTCACCCTGCCCCGAAGGTCGATATTCAATTAAGTGCATTTTACCACAAGCGTCCGCGGTCGCGGACCTACGAGATCAAGCCCAACTTCTTCCCGACCTCGCCGAAGATGGCGAGCACGCGATCGATCTGCGCGTCGGTGTGGCTGGCCATGTAACTCGTGCGCAGTAACTCCATGCCCTGCGGGACGGCCGGCGACAGGATCGGGTTTACGAACACGCCGGCATCGAAGAGCGCCTTCCATGCCAGCAGGGTCTTCATGTTGTCGCCGACAAGGATCGGGATGATCGGCGACACGGAGGCCCCGATGTTGAAGCCCATGCGGCGCAGCTCGCTCCGCATGCGGTCCGCGATGGTGCCCAGGCGCTCCACTCGCTGAGGCTCGTCGCGCATGATCTTCAGCGCCGCCAGCGCGGCGGCTGCGTTGGCCGCCGGAATACTAGCGCTGAAGATGAGCGCGCGCGCATGGTGCTTGATGTAGTGAATCACCTGGTCGTCACCGGAAATGAAACCACCCAGCGAGGCGAAGGACTTGCTGAATGTGGACATGATCAGGTCTACATCCTTGGTGACGCCGAAGTGCGCCGCCGTGCCGCGTCCGCGGCCCATGACCCCCATGCCGTGCGCATCGTCCACCATGAGTCGCGCCCCGTATTTCTTGCACAGCGCGGTGATCTCTGGCAGGGGCGCAAGGTCGCCGCCCATGCTGTACAAGCCATCCACCACGACCAGCCTGCCTTTGTCCTTGGAGATCCCCGAGAGCACGCGTTCGAGATCCGCCATATCGTTGTGCTTGAAGCGCTTGGTCTCGCCCCAGGCGAGCTTTGCCCCGTCCACCAGGCTGGCATGGTCGTCCTTATCCAGCACGATGACGTCGCCGCGGCCCACGATCGCGCTGAGGACGCCCAGGTTGGTCTGCATGCCGGTGGAAAACACCAGCGCGGCCTCCTTGCCGACGAACTCCGCCAGTTCGTGCTCCAACTGCTCGTGCAGTTCTAGAGTCCCGTTGAGGAAGCGCGAGCCGGTGCACGAGGTGCCGAAGCGTTCGACGGCCTCGATGGCGGCGCGGCGCACGCTCGGATCGGTCGTAAGTCCCAGGTAGTTGTTGGAGCCGCACATGATGAGCCGGTGCCCGTGGAAGACCGCCTCGGTCCCCTCGCTCTCCGACATCGGAATGAAATAGGGATAGTAGCCGTTTTTGATGGCCTCACGCGCCTCGGTGTAGCCATACGCTTTATCAAAGATATCCATGTGTCCCTCTTTCACTTGGTGCTGGTCTTCCGCCGAGCCTCTGCCCACTGATCGTCAACTATCGGATATAGGAGATTACCCAGCAGCCTGATGAGGTGGTACAAGGCGTAGTTGCCAGTTCCCGGCAGAATGATATAGCTGCCGCGTTTCACTCCTCGAAGTATTGTGCGTGCCACCTCGTCTGCCGATAACAAACCAAGCTTCAGTGGACCGAGGCTCGCATGATCTGAAAGGTACTGGAGTTGCGGGCTCTTGAGTCGTTTCTCGTAGGCTAGTTGATGTGTAACCGTATCCGGCGGAAAGACGAGAGACACCTTTATGCCGCTCGGTTTGAGCTCGGCACGCAGTGAATCCGAGAGACCGCGCACGGCGTATTTCGTGGGGCTATACGCCGCGTAGCCGGGACCGGTCACAAACCCTCCGGCCGAGGAGATGTTGACGATATGGCCGCTGCCCCGTTCGAGCATGCCCGGCAGCACCGCTCTCATCAGGTGCAGCGTGCCGAAGTAGTTGATCTCCATCAAGTGATGGAAAACCTGGAGCTGAATCTGCTGAAAATAGCCGGGAAAGGTCATGCCTGCGGAGTTGATTAGCAGGTCCGGCGCGCCCGCCTCGTCCTTGACGCGCTGCACCGCAGCCTGCACCTGATCCCAACGCGCGACATCTGCCGCAACCGTGCCGTGCTTCCGGCCGTGCATAACCGGCAAGGTCTTGACGGCGCTCTCCAATGCCGCTTTTCGTCGCGCCATCAGCCAGACCCCGGCGCCCTCGCGCGCCAGCAACTGAGCCAGCGCGAGCCCGATTCCGCTCGATCCGCCGGTGATCAATGCCAAACGACCGCTGAAGGCACTTCTTGCTTCAGGCATGTCTGCCACCTCTAAGCCTGTTGAACACTGCTAGCGATTATACGTTATCTTTGCCCAAGGCCATCGTATTTGGACGAAATCACATTCAGAAGCACCCCCCGTTCGTGCTCAACGTCGCGAGCGCGCCCGGTCGCCCGCGCGCCTCCCGGCTCGAGATGCAAATCGGCCCGCTCGGCAGAATGACCAGGAACGGGTCTGCCGGCGGGCCTTGCGCGTTTGTGCGCGTGCCAGTTGTGGGAATTCGTACGGACTATTCTGCCTTCACAATGCACTCGACCGGGCACACCGATACGCAGTTGGGCGAATCATGGTGCCCCTTGCATTCCACGCAGGTAGCCTGATCGATCACGTACAGAACCCCGTCGCCTTCGCTGATCGACTCCGTGGGGCATTCCGGGATGCATGCGCCGCAGGCAATGCACTCTTCGGTGATCTTCATGGACATGTCACGTTCCTCCTTGTGCAATCCTGGGATAAAATTAATCCATGGCCCCGTACCCGTCAAATGACGAATGTCAAGTCCTTGCGGCGGTTTTGTCATATGTCGCGGCTGGCGCCGATGCATACCCGGAGTCGTTGCGACGCAACAAGAACCCACCGCGCGTTTCAGAGGCTATCTGAGTCATTCCTGCAGGGGCGAACTGCGTGTGTGACGAGCTCAAGCCCGCGTGCTTCCGCCCGAGTCGGCCTAACCCTTGAGCTGCGCCTTCAGCTTCTCAGCGGTTTCTTTGAGGGCCGCCAGCCGCTCGCGTTCCCTGGCAATAACCGCAGCGGGCGCTTTCGTGCCAAATTCCCCAGTCAGGAGTTTCTCGAGTCGCTTGATCTGCGATTCCACCTCAACCATACCCTTCTCGAGACGCGCACGCTCTTCTGCGGCGTAATCTCGACCAGCGCCCTTGGTCGGAATATTTATCACAATTCCCGTGCCGGTCACGAAGGCGGTCGAATTCTCCGGCTTGCGATCGAGGTACCTGACGATTTCAGGGACCGCAGTGCCGGCAAGTGCCCCAATG
>JAZDHO010000040.1:0-3125 GCA_043805815.1 Chloroflexota bacterium | reverse complement strand
CTGACACAAGAAATCATACAATACCAAATAATAGTTTTGCCTAATAGTTTTAAAAATGTTATAAAAAATATTGACAGAATTCGAGCTATGAGATAAAATCCCACTCTGTTACTGCCGTCCAAATTTGAATCTTCACCGCATGGGCACTCGTTCCCATAAAGGTTTTGACTTGGATCCCGCACCGATATGGATGAAGGAACGGTTCGGGTGCAGGGAAGTTTTCAAATAATCGATTGGCCACGGGAGGCAGTGCACCCTTGGGAGCGCAAGATTCAGGTTTTAAAAAGGGGGAAAACGATGAGTGAGGAGACAATTGCGGCGGAACCCGGCCTTGGCGACATAATTAGCAATTCCGGTCCCGGCATGCTGGCCGGGCTGCGCGTAATCGAAATTGCAGATGAGCGGGCGGAATACACCGGATTGCTGCTCGCCGGCCTCGGCGCGGAGGTGGTGAAGATCGAGCCGCCGGAAGGCAATGCCACCCGCAGGATCGGACCGTTCCTGGATGACGAACCTGGCCTGGAACGCTCGTTGTTCTTCTGGAATTACAACCGCAACAAGAAATCTGTGGTGCTGGATCTGCGCGAGGCGCCCTCGGGCGAGCATTTGCTGCGGCTGCTGGACGGTGCGGACGTGCTGCTGGATTCCAGCTGTGGCGCCCTGAACGAGGTGCTGGGGCTCGATCGTGCAGCGCTGAACGCACGCTTCCCGGCGTTGTTGACGGCGCGCATCACGCCGTTCGGCAATGACGGGCCGTGGAAGGATTTCAAGGGGTCGGACCTGATCCATCTCGCGCTCGGCGGCGTCATGATGTATTGCGGCTACGATCCCGATCCGAACCTACAATACGACTTGCCGCCGATCGCGCCGCAGATCTGGCACGCCTATCATATCGCGGGCGAGCAGTTGGCGACCGGCATCCTCGCCGCACTGATCAGCCGGCATCGGACCGGGGAGGGGCAGGACATCTCCGTAGCGGTGCATGAGGCGGTGTCGAAGAACACCGAGCATGACATCATGTACTGGGTGATGCGCCGCGTGCCGCTTTGGCGGCTGACCAACCGGCACGCGGTTGAGACGCCGACCCATTCCCCTAGCATCAGCCACACCAAGGACGGACGATGGTATATCTCGCACAGCATGGGCGCGCGCGACCAGAAGAACCTGGTGCCACTGCTGGCGAAATACAATATGCAGGCCGATCTGCAGCCGCCACCGCCGGACACGGACCTGAAGGCGCGCAGAGTTCCCGGCACGGCCGCCGTCGACGAGACGCGGGCACATATGCTGGACGTGGTCCAGCGCTTCGTGCGCGCCTGGACCTATGCCAACATGCCCTGGCGGGAGGCGCAGGACGCCGGCCTGATCTGGGCGCCGGTCCGCAAGCCGCATGAGAATGCGGTCGATGAGCACTGGTTGAAGCGCAAGACCTTCGCCGATGTCTATCATCCGGAGCATGGTCGCAGCTTTTGCTACCCCACAAGCAAGTGGCTCGCCACGGCAACCAGCTGGCAGGTGGGCCGCCGGGCACCATTGCTGGGTGAGGACACGCAGGCGGTTCTGGGCGAGGCCGTCCGGCGGCCGAGCGTGCCGGCGCAGCTGCGCGATGAGCCGAACCCCAAGCTGTCGGCCCTGCACAACAAGCCGTTCCCGCTGCAGGGTGTGAAGATCCTGGACTTCGCCTGGTTCCTGGCATCCGCCGGCGGAACGCGGTTCCTCGCCGCGCTGGGCGCAGAAAGCTACAAGGTAGAGTGGAAGGACAATCCCGACACACGCTTGACGGCGATGGCGCCGGTCGGCGGGCGTGAGGCGCGCGAGGCTGCAACCGGCCCGCTGCCGGGGGTGAAAGACCCTGACATGGGCGGGCAGTTCAACAACAAGAATGCCGGCAAACGGGGCATCTCGCTGAATATCCGCCATCCCAAAGGATTGCAGATTGCCAAGGATCTGGTTCGCATCTGCGATGTGGTGGCCGAGGGCTTCTCGCCCGGCGTTTTGGAGCGGCTCGGCCTCGGCTACGACGTGATGAAGAAGATCCGGCCAGACATCATCTACATCCAGCAATCCGGCATGGGCTCGTACGGCACCTATGGTCGTATGCGCACGGTTGGGCCGGTGGCCGCGGCGTTCAGCGGCCTGAGCGAAATGTCGGGCCTGCCGGAGCCGGCGATGCCGGCCGGGTGGGGCTACTCATATCTGGATTGGATGGGCGCCTATGGCTATGCGCTGGCCGTCCTCGGCGCCCTCTATCACCGCGAGCGCACCGGCGAGGGTCAGATGATCGACTCGTCGCAGTGCGAGTCTGGGCTTTTCCTGGCCGGTGCTACGATTCTCGACTGGTCGGCGAACGGGCGGGTGTGGCGGCGTTACGGCAACCGCTCGCCGTACAAGCAGGCCGCGCCGCATGGCGCCTATCGCTGCGCCGGGATGGATCGCTGGATCGCCATCGCCTGCTTCACCGATGAGGAATGGCAAGGCTTGGCGCGGGTGGCAGGGCAGGAGGCGTGGCTGAATGACCGGCGCTTTGCGACCCTGGCCGATCGGATGGCGCATCAGGATGCGCTGGACGCGCTGGTCGAGGGCTGGACGCGAGGGCAGGAACCGTTCGACCGCATGATGGCGCTGCAGCGCGCCGGGGTGCCTGCAGGGGTGTGCCAGAATGCTGAGGATCGCTGCGACCGTGATCCGCAGCTGCGGCATCTGAAATGGCTGACGGAGGTTACTGGCACGAAGATCGGCCGCTGGCCGGTCTGTGAGGTGCCGATGAAGTTCACGAGGACACCAGCCTATATCGGCGGCCCAACCGATCGCGGCGCGCCGTGCTACGGTGAAGACAATATGTGGCTCCTGACCGAGCTGCTCGGTATGACGCCGTCGCAGGTCGAGCGGCTGGCGGAGGAGAATGTCATATGAACAAGCTGAATCATCTTAGGAACCAGACCGCGGTCATCGGTGTCGGTAACACCGCCTAAGCAATTTTCCGTCTGCAGATGAGCACGGACTGGCCGCGGAGGCGTTTCGCAACGCGGTCCTATATATCAGATTTTTTTCAGTGGTGCATTTCCCTTGTTACCATTGGAAGTCTTGCATACTTCCCTAAAATAGATTTGACGCTTCCAGGAAGG
>JAZDHO010000039.1:0-3391 GCA_043805815.1 Chloroflexota bacterium | reverse complement strand
GGACCAGGAATCCTCAAACGCAAATTCGCAATCAATCCAATCCACATTGTCATCGTCCGGCATATCCGGATGGGACTTGCGGCAGAGCACCTTCCTGCCGTCGTGCTCCTCCAGCCAGTAATCCGGCCAGATGCGCTTGCCGGTCTCGTCGAGTTCGATGGTGTGCGCCGATGTTGACGTTTTCATGATCGTGTTACTCTCTCCCGGCCCGACCCGGCGGTTGGTCCGACCCGTACGGGACTTACGGTCTGCCGCCCCTTTCGGCATTTGGCGGTAGGGCCGGGAAAGTCATTCAAACTGGCTCATAGCCATTGTCTTCAGCCCATTCAGCGAGCTTGCCCTTCTCGAACACTTCGTCTGGGCTGAGATTCCTTGAAATCCATTCAATAGCATCGTCCAAGAGCAACACTGGCAGTATGCTGCTGGTAAATTCAATGTTCTGATTTGGTGTTGCCATTTCTACTGTCTCCCGTAACTCGCTTCACCCGTCCCGCCACGTACATATTCAGCAGCCGCGCCGTCCTCCGGGCTTCGTACCGGGTGAGGGGCGAGATGACGACGCGGCCGCCGTCGGTGATCGCGTATGACCTGTTTCCGGAGTCAGCCTCCGGATGCTCGATCACCTCGTAGATCATGATCGCCTCAGGTAAATCTCTTCCAGGATTTCCATCTGCCGTTCGCTGAGCGTCCCCTGTCTGTTGAATTGCTCCTCGAAGCTGATGAGCAGGTCGAATTCCCTGGTGGTGCATTGATCGCTCAACTCCTTTAGGCACTTCAACTGCCAGCGGATCACGTCGGCTTCGGATGCGGGAGTCATTCCGGATCCTCGCTGTCCGTGCGGCCGTCGGGATAAATGGGCGCTATAGCATCTGCTCGCCTCATGCTGCGCTGCGCCGGGTACAGGTCCAGCCGCTCCCCATCAACCACCGGGCGGATCAGGAGCGCATCAAGGTATTCGGTGATGTCGATTATGTTCCGGTTGTAGAACACGCACTCCGGCGTGCGGCATTCATCGCCTTCGAGCAGGTAGCACGGATCGCAAATCTTGATGGTGTAGTCTCTTACCTTTGCGGTCACGGCTTCCCTCCCGGCATCCCCGCGATCAACAAAGCGACCAGCGCGATCAGCGTCACTCCCCATAGAATTGTCCAAATCAGGCCCAAAACCGGCCTTTCCTCGCGCCAAGAGCCACGCTGTGGCACGATCGGGCGCCGGTCAATGGTAGGGGTCATGCCGGCTTCTCCATGGGTTTGTCGGTCCCCAATAGGGCTGGATCACGCGGCCGGAGCTTGTCAAATGTACGTTTCCCCTTACCCTTGCCCCCGGTCTCAAAATCCACAATGGCGATCCTGGGACCAATTGACCGCACGGTTGCCAGCCGCCACCCGAAGCCTCCCATCGCAGCCCACACGCACCGTCCTACGTAAAGCTCTTTTCTAGTCACATCATCCTCCACACCGCCGCCACGATCCCCACATCAACCAGCACGATCACCGGCAGCACCAGCCACAGAAACCTGTCCCACGCCTCCCGGTGCGCCGGCGTCTCGCAGTCGTCCCACCAGCGGCAGGCATAGCAGTGGTTGTGGTCGATCTGGTGAGCGCAGTCCCGGAGGATTGGGGTCATAATGGCCTCACTGTCGTATCCAAGCAGCCAACAGCATGTTGACCGCGAACTGAAGATCAACCACGTCCAAACGACCGTCCAGGTTGAAATCGTAGGCCGCGTGGTAATATCCGACGCTGATAAACCAGCAGATCGTGATTATCCAGCCCCACCATTGACAGGCGGCGTGTACGTTTTTCATGATAGCCTCCGCTTACCGTCCAGCTTGAGCCCGTGGCGCAGGATTGCAATCACGATGCGGCTCAGCGGCCGGTCCTCGGTTTTGGCCTTTTGATGGAGCGCCACCGCAACATCCTGTGGCAGCCTCAGACTCAACCTTTGTGATGTGCTCATGACATTACCGTACGCCATGTCTTACAATGATGTCAAATTCATTCGTCTAATCGAATGGCTCTGATCGTATTAGGCTGGCTTATGAGGCAGGGCCGGCGGCTGCGAGTCCACCGGCCCCGTGGCGTTGGAGGAGGGATGGGTACTGCGGTTACTCGGGCGGCCCAATCGTAAATGCGGGCGGTTTTGATGCGGGCAAGAAAGTTGGGCGGAATTTTTTCGCCCAATTCGATCGAACTCTTACGTAAACGTAAGAATTAAAGACCCAACCGCCATAGAGTGAACCTAGAGGCTGAGAGAGCTTGAGCGGCTGTTAAGCTTCTAGTCTTTGTGTCCGATGGTCGCAGAGCGCAAAAAAGCAAGACCCGCCTATGGCCTGTCGGCAGTTTTCGCCGTCGCTCACAATACGGTGTCCCGATACGAAACGGTACGTACGGGTAGGAGGAGAGGAGGTCGCTCGATTCCCTCTTGCTTTCCTTTGGATTCCGCTGTATGGTAGGCTCATCGTTTGGACCTAAGGCCCTGACAACTGCCAAAGAGCCCATGACCTTGGCGGGGAATCGGGGCCTTTATGAATTCCCCTTGCTGCGATTTCGATTCTACCCAATCACATCAGAGAGTCAAGCAGATTTCACGGCCCTATCGTAATCGTGATCGTGATCCGCACGTTGGTCGGCACGGTTGCCGCCCCGGGCGTGGCAACCTCGTTGCTGTAGCCGCTGTCTCCCCAGGTATTCGAGGCGGTCACCACGTAGTAATGGACTCCGGGCGCCACGCCGGCCAGGGCGTACGTGCATTCCGTGGCCGTGCAGGCGCCGGGCAGGATGTCGGCTAGCTGGTTGTAGGCGGTGCCCATGCGCTCATACAGCGTGTATTTCGTGACCTGATCCGCCGCAGGATTCGGGTCCCAGGCGAAGTTCACGGTCGGGGTCTGCGCCAGCAGCGGCGCGGCGAGTAGAAGCAGGGCACAAAACAGCACAATCCGTTTCATATTCTTATCCTCCGTAGTCGTACGTCGAAAGCCATCACAATTACAGAACTCGTATCCATTCAACCAGTTGCAGCCGATATCACGCTCATGGTCCCGCTTGGCATGACCGCAGCCAGCACACCGGGCGAGCTCATCAACGTGGCGGCTCAGCCGCGCGGAGTAGTCCGGCACTTCCGGCTTGCGGCCCATCAACTCGTGACCTTGACCACCGCGAAGATCGAGGCCCCGAGCGAGATCAGCTTCACTGACAGATCGAATATCTTGCCGGCCAGGCTCTCCGTGGTTCGCGCCTTGATCTCGATCTGGAATTTCGCCAGCTCCGTCAGGGCGATAACAGAACGCTCCTTTTGGTCGGCCGCCATGTTGCTGCTCATGATCGCCTGCAGGATCGGGCCGATTTCACTGAGGGCCGTTGTGCCCAGGGCCTGCACTGGCTTTTCCTGC
>JAZDHO010000038.1:0-3192 GCA_043805815.1 Chloroflexota bacterium | reverse complement strand
CCAAAGCGGTACATTCGTGGTTTCCTGGCCGAGGTGCTGCAGGTCGGTCAGGATGTAGGGCGCGTTGGGGAAGAAGATCAGCCACAGGAATGCGAAGATGGGAATGGCAAAATAGACAAGCAATCGCCGCCATGAAAGCATGTAGGCCAGATAAGCCAGCACAAATGGGATCCAGGCCAGAAAGAGGTTCGAGACCAGCCCGAGGTATTGCCTGCTGTCGCTGTATGCGATCCGGGCAGCACCCAATGTCACGCAGACGAGAGATGCGGCGGAAAGTAAAAGGAAGATACCTGCTTTGTATTTGTGACGGGCGAATGTGTTACGGAAACTGTTGGGCATTTGTCTCCTATATCTTCCCCAGCCCGCGCAGCACGCGCTCCGGGGTCAGCGGAAAATCGTCGAACCACACACCGGTCGCATCATGGACGGCGGCTGCGATGGCCGGCGCTAGCGGCAGGAAGGGCAGCTCGCCCAGGCCGCGCGCCCCCCACGGGCCGATGGGATCCGGTACTTCTACGATGACCGGATCGACCTCATCGGGAATGTCCAGGACCGTCGGGATGAGATAGGTGCTGAGATGGTCGGTCAATACGTAACCATCTTTGGTGATGAAATTCTCCAGCAGGGCGTAACCCTGCGCCTGGACGACCCCGCCTTCGATCTGACCTTCGACCAGGGCCGGGTTGATCGCCTGCCCAACGTCGTCAGCAGAAACTACGCGTAGTACTTTGATGAAACCAGTCTCGGTATCCACCTCCACTTCGACCGCCTGGGCGACGTAGGCGTAGGCGAAGTTGGGCGTGGCGTAGCCGGTTTCCTTCTCGAAGGGCGTGGTCTTTGGGCCGAGAAAGGTGTATTCTGCAACTGCCGGGCGTTCCTCGGCTTTCCATTTTGCCAGTGCGGCCTCGCCCGCGCCCTTCAGGGCGTTGCCAGCCATGAAGGTC
This sequence comes from Chloroflexota bacterium, assembly GCA_043805815.1. Taxonomy (GTDB): domain Bacteria; phylum Chloroflexota; class Anaerolineae; order Anaerolineales; family Villigracilaceae; genus Fen-1038. The sequence goes on along the minus strand of JAZDHO010000038.1, from coordinate 2,248 downwards.
ATGCGCGAGGCTGAGGCGCTGCCCGGGTCGCCCATGTTGACCGTGTCGGAGGTCATCAGCGTGACCTTCTCGACCGGCACGCTGACCGCCTCGGCGACTATCTGAACCATCACCGTGTGGGCGCCCTGTCCGACCTCCGCGCCGGCGTGCCAGGCGACGGCGCGTTCGATCGCGTCCTTTCCAAGCAACTCAACCCGCGCCCAGGAATTTTCCTGATAGCCAAAGCTGAAGCCCACGTTCTTGAATCCGCAGGCGAAGCCGCGCCCGTGAACGATTGACGGGTGACGTATGACCCCTCGACTGTGCTCGGAGCGGGCGTGTGACCCCTCGACTGTGCTCGGGGCGGGCGTGGGACGCGTGACCGACCAGCCGAATCGGTCACGCGCCGCCTCGATGACCTGCACGACGCTGACCGGACCTGGAACCGGCGTGCCTACATTGAGCGTGTCGCCATCCCTTAGCGCGTTGTGCCAGCGGAACTCGACCGGATCCATGCCAACCTTCTCGGCCAGCATGCTCATCTGCATTTCTGCCATAAAGAGCGCCTGCGGCGCGCCGAAGCCGCGGAAAGCGGCCGAAGGGATGTTGTTCGTGTACACGCCGTAAACGTCGGTCTTGACGTTGGGAATGAAGTATGGCCCGCTGGATGTGATGGTCGAATTGCCAAGCACCTTGTTCGTCGTGTACATGTACGCCCCGGCGTCGGCGATGATCTCCGACTCGGCGGCGACCAGCTTGCCATCATTGGTCACACCCCATTTGGCGCGCAACCGCATGGGATGGCGCTTGCCGTGTCCGAGGATGGATTCCCTCCGGCTCCAGATGATCCTGACCGGACGCTTCAGCTTCCAGGCTGCCAGCCCCAGCACGATCTGCACGGACATATCCTCCCTTCCGCCGAACGCGCCGCCGATGGCCGGGTAGATGACGCGCACCTGCTCGTCCGGCAGGCCGAGCGCATGGGCGATCTGGGCGCGGTCAGTGTGGGTCCATTGGCCACCCGCTTTGACGGTAATGCGTCCCTCTTTGTCAATGTACGCCAAGCCGGCCTCGGGTTGCAGGTAGGCGTGTTCCTGTACCGGCGTGAAGTACTCGTTTTCCACGATCACGTCCGCTTTGGCGAAACCCGCTTCGACATCCCCTTTGCGTATCCTGTCATGCACGCAGACGTTGGAATCGCCTAATTCCGGGTGAACCAGCGGCGCGCCAGGCTGCATGGCGGCTACTGCATCCGTGATGACCGGCAAATCCTCGTATTCGACCACGATGAGCCTACTGGCTGCCTCGGCTGCCTTCTCCGTCTTAGAAACAACCACAGCCACCTGGTCGCCGACAAAGCGGACGATGTCGCGACCCTCGATCTGCCCCCCTTTCCTCCCCCCATTTCCGCACTTCGAAATGGGGGGACAGAGGGGGGCGAGGTCCGGCCCACACAGCACAGGCTGGTCCGGCTTCTGCAGGCCATACTCGTTAACCGGCACGTCTTTGGCCGTGAAAATAGCTTCTACGCCGGGAAACGCCTCGGCTTTGGAGGTGTTAATGCTCACCACGCGCGCGTGCGGCCGCCCGGCGAACAGGATTTTCATGTGCAGCATGCCCGGCATCGTGAGGTCGCCGGAGTAGAGCGCCGCACCTGTGACCTTGTCGCGCGCGTCAATGCGGGGGATGGATTGGCCGATAGCAGATTTTGTCCTCATTTACCCTATCTCTTATACTTCTTCGTTCTACGCCCCGATGGCGGGGCGTCCACGGAGGAATAGCGCGGCGGCCCCAGGCCTCGATAGATAATGGCATAGAGGGTCGAGTAGACGCCCATGAGCAGCACCAAAATTACAACGAAGAACGCCAGAACGGCTTTCAGGTTGTTATAGCTCGCAATCGGCCCGGCAATGTTCGATAGGAACTGGATTTTCCACACCCAGTCGGGAAATTTTATATACCCAAGCCATTCAGGCGGGATCGGCCATCCCTGGCTGAGGCCGTAATTCACCGATAGGGCTGCACCCGCAAAGGATAACAGCGGGACGATCAAGATCAAAATGCAGCCAATGCCGCGCCAGATTGGATGAGCCTCGCGTGAGCGCGGGGGAAGTTGACGTGTGTATCTTGCGTATTTTCCCATACCGATCCTCTTGTAGGGGCGAGATCACTCCGCTCCTACGCTCGCGTCCTCGATTGCTTTCACGATTCTGTAATAACCTGTGCAACGGCACAAGTTGCCGGTGATCGCCTGCGCGATCTCGCCTCG
>JAZDHO010000037.1:0-6684 GCA_043805815.1 Chloroflexota bacterium | reverse complement strand
CCGTCGTCGGACCACGTGGCGAAGGGTCGATTCTGGGGCGGGTCTTAGCCGCTGATGGGCTTCCGGAAATGCCCTTCCAAGGTGATGCCGAAGTGCGTGCGCAGCGCGTCCATAAGATCGTCTTCACCGGCGAGTGTTGATTCCTTCTTTTGTTCGCGCTGGAAGGTGATCCGTCGGTCAACCAGGATGGTTCCTGCCATTCATTCTTGTCTCCCTTTCGGAAGACGCTCAGACCAGCCTTACGCGACCCGTGGCGCCATCGATTTCCACAAGCTCTCCATCACGGAGGCGCCGGGTGGCATCTCCAGTTCCAACGACCGCCGGCACGCCGAATTCGCGGGCCAGGACCGCGGCGTGGGAAAGAACGCCTCCGCTGTCGGTCACAAGCCCGGCCACAATTGCATAGAGGGCCACCCAGGAGGGATTGGGAGAAGCGCACACCAGCACGTCCCCGGGCTGCACGCGTCCAAAATCCTCGGTTGAATGCACCACTCGCGCGGGTCCGGTCACTTTGCCGGCGCACGCCCCCATACCCCTTACGACGTCTCCCGTGCCCGGCTGTTCATTCGACTCGATGGCAGGCGCGCTGACGGAGGCCTCGGGGAGTTTCCCCAGATACCTGGGAGGGGTTGTGGATTTCCACTGCGCGTAGTGGGCCGTTCTCCTTGAGACCAGACCCCGCAGATCGCGTGGCTGCTTCAGCGCATCACTCACTTCTTTGATGTGCAGGAACACAATGTCCTGCGGGGCGGCAAGCACATTGGCGGCCACGCAGCGCTCTCCAACCTTCATGACAAAGCGATGCGTGTGCGCCTGCAGCATCCGGTCGAGCCAGTAATTGTGATCCTCCTTGAACGGCGCAACCGACTGCGCCAGCGCCAGGGCATTCTCGAATCTTTGCTGGTCGTCCGGACGGCCACGCAACCGTTCCCGAGCGTGACTGGCAAGGGCCTCGGCTTGAGCAACGATTCGCATGCGACGCTGCTCCGGGTCCTCGCCCTTGTGGATCCATTGCTTGCGCAGTTCGATCAGCACGCGCGCCGGCTCGTCGGCCCACGAGGGGGACATGATGTCTATTGACAACTGACCCAGGTGCCCATGCAGGCGCAAGAACGCGTTGAGTCTATCGATGAACCCCCTGCCTTCTGCGGTCTCCATGAGGGTTGTCAATGCCAGATCAGCATCCTCCAGAATGAGTCCTGTCACGGTGGTTGAAGCCCGCGCGGCTTCGGCAAGGTCAAAGAGATCATGAGTTGCGCGGTGTAATTCATTGGATGATCCCTGCAGGAGCGTCATCGCTTCGCTCGGGCTTGCCCCCCCAAACAGGGAGACGTAAAGTTCAACCAGATCATCCAGAACCTGATGTACGACTGTGGAGATCATGTAGTGCAGGCCCATCAAACGCGGAGAACGTTCCCAAAACGAATCCCAGGCTTTGGCGACGTCACTGAGCGGTGCCGTCGCGACGGGCAAATTCCGCATCCATTCATAGGTTTCAGAATAGGCGGGCCAAACCTCGTGATCCCAATATTCACGAAGCACCCGTGCATGGGCGCGCTTGGCTTGCTTGACCTGTTCGACCACTTTGTCCCGGTTCGCCTCCAGGAAATGCTCTGTGTAGTAGGCGTAACCATGGACAACTCGATATTCGACCACGTAGGGGATGTTTAGCCATCGGGCCCGATGTGCCGAGCCGCCGGTCCAAACCGGGTTGACCGCGTCGCCCAGGAGGGGGAACATCGGGACTGCGCTGTGTTCGTCATCCCACTCCCAGGTAAGATCCGAAGCGGAGGGATCAGCGATGTGCGGGAACGCACGGGTTTCTTGATCGCTTGCTCCAGGCAATGCAGTGATGGGACGCGCCTGCAATAGAAAGATCTCCCCGTTCGTGATAGCCCACTCGATATCCTGCGGTGTGCCAAAGTGGGATTCTACGCGGCGCGCCAACTCGACAACTGCGCGTGCCTGCGAGACATTGATCGCGCCTTCGGACACATTGCGGCTCTGCACGTTGTTGCCGCGCGCGACCCACTCGTCCGGGGTTGCCCGGCCTGAAACCAGTCGCTCGCCCAGGCCGCGCACTGCGTTCACCACACATTCGCCACGGTCACCGGTTACCGGGTTCGCGCTGAACGCAACCCCGGCGGCGTCGGCCTGAACCATACGCTGCACAAGAACCGCCATCCCGCCGTTGTGATCCTGACCCTTCGCCAACTGGTAGTCCGCCACGCGCTCACTAAAAGCGGATGCCCAGCAGCGGCGAACGGCACCGGCCAGCCCCTCGAAACCGCGTACGTCCAGCACCGTTTCGTACTGGCCGGCATAGGAGGCGCCCGGCAGATCTTCGGCTACAGCGGAAGAGCGCACCGCCATCGGGTCGCCGCCAAACTCTGCCAGCAGTCTGCGAAGCGATGCTTCGAGTTCAGGCGGCAGGGTCGCATCTTCAAGTTCCTGTGTTGAACTTCCCGCCTCGCGCAGGAAGCGCTCGAAAGCCTGCGTGGTGAGCACAAAACCGGCAGGCACTGGAAAGCCGGCGCGCAACAACTCCCCAAGATTGGCGGCCTTTGCGCCCACGCGATTCACTTGATCAGGCGTCAGGTCACTTAATGCAAGGACATACGGGCTATCCGATTTGGAAACGGTTGGCTGCACCATTCTTCTGCTCAGGCGCGCAGTCCGATCCATCCCGGAATGGTGGCAATTGGCACGAGCTTGGGGTTATCGCGTACCACCTCAGCTGGAGTGTGCCCGAACCAGACCTCGTCCGCTTTGGCGCTCAGGATGAACTGCCCTGCGGCCTGCGGCGAGGCGACGCCATAGCGATGCAAAATAATGGCGCCTGAAATCGCTATAAAAATATAGATCACGGCGCAAATCAGGAACAGCGCGACGGAAATACCCAGCGGACTCGTCCAGCGAAACTCAAACGGCATTTGTGTCATCGGTGTTCTCCGGTCATTCAGAGCTTGCGGTCCTTCGCGTGCAGAATGGCGATTGCGAGGCGCGACTTCATGGCATGCATGTCAGTCCGTGGCCTGCGCCGCGGGAAGCCTGCGAGCGGCCCAACCCCGGAGCGTCCGCTATTTGAGCACCACCGGTTCGTAACCCAGGCCCCGGAGCAGCCCGGCGAGCACGGCGCTTCCCTCGTCGGAGTAGTGGACACCACCAATACCACCGAAATACCCGGATGGCGGCGGGCTCTCATTGAAATAGGGCTCGGGGAATGCGCGCACGACGGGGATGCCGCGGCGAGCGGCGTCTGCCTCCAGGAAGCTCTCCAGCTCGCGGTAGTACTCGCCGATCACCGCATCATTCTCGGGCGAGCCCTTCGCGAAGCGCCAATCGAGCCACCAGTCACCCATCAGCAGCACTCGGATCACGATCGGCTTCCCGGCGCGCAGTTCAGTGATCTGGCTGACGATCGCGCTCCAATCGTCCTTCGCCTCCTGGACCCCCGTGCGCAGGCAGTCCTGGTTGTCCGCGCCTTTGCACATGCCGCTCCGGAAAAGGCCCTCGGGGAAATTGATCCACTCCAGGGAAAAATCGAATGTGATGACCTCGGCCTCACGCACGAGCTGCCGCAGTTCCTCGTTCGTTTGCAGGTTCTCGGCGATGTCCTCGGGCTCCATTCGCTCCTGGTTGTGCAGCGCCACGGTCACCCCCTTGTCCTTTTCGATGTGCGCCGCATACTGGCTTGGCACGGTGCTTATGCCCCCGGCTTCACGCGTGAAGACACCCATCGCCACGTAGTCCCACGTTTCTGTCACGGGCGGCGAGCCGCATGCGGCTGCAAGCACCCCAAGGACGAGTGCGAGGCAGGCGATCGACTTGCGAAAACCGTTTCCGCCCCGTTTCTGCCTCCAGGGGTGCGCAGCGCGTGGAAGCGTCATGCGGAAGTCAGGAGGTTCTTTCCCGGGCGAGGCTTGTCTGCGTTGCATGCCAATCCCTCCTGTTCTCCATGGGCGTTTCTGCCTGGCGGGGTTGCTGGACGCCCAGCGTGGCCGCATCCCGCGAGGGTGGGCCACGATAGTTGATCCTTTGGAGATAAGCGCCGGTATCCAGGGCGAATTGCACTACCCGGGCCGCGACCAGAGAACATAGCCGGCCCAGGCCATGCCCAGTCCGGCAGCCGCGGAACCCAGGAGTCCAAGCACGCCCTGCAAAGACGGAGCAAAAACGCTGGGCAGTCCCACGATGACGGCCGCGATCCACAGCCACGCGACCCAGCGTGGAAACCTGCCCGAAGATAGCGTTCCGATGGCCAGCAGGATGAGCCCCGCGGCGCTGAGGAACGATCCCAACAGCCAGTACGGCATCCCGACGAGATCGCCTGATCCCATCAGGAATATGCTGCCGGCTACCAGCAGAACGAATCCCAGGAAGCCTGGCAGGCCACTGTCCTGGACCTGGACCGCGTAGATGCCCATGACGCCGTATACGAGCAGCAGCGAGCCAATGGACCCCAGCCACCTCCATGGGGTCTGTTCCCAATTCACGGAACCGGCGATCAGTAGAACTCCGCCCAGCATTGCAGCCAGGCCGCTCCAACGGATCAGTCTTGTGGTCGACATGCTTACTCTCCTGTTCTTGTCATCAAGTAGGTGGATGTCGCCGCGATCACTTTTGAGAAGTCGGGTCGGTCCGTACCAGCGATGCGTTCGATCTCGAAGTACGGCCCAAAGCGTCGCTGGACCTCGCCGGGTTCCAGCGCCAATCCAAACGGAAAGAGCCTTTCCCACCGCCGCGCAGGCCACTCAAAACAGAACAGCAGGAACAAGCTGCCCGGATGCGCAAGCGGCAGGACGTTGCGCACGTACGCGTCGCGGTCACCGCCGCGCATATCGTCCAGCGTGCCGTAATCCACGAGCAGGTCAAATGTTCCCTGGACCTGGCGCAGGTCGGTCAGGTCGTCAACCAGGAACCTGACCGCCACACCCGCCGCCGCCGCTCGCTTGTGCCCCAGATCAATGGCCGATGAGGCCAGGTCCACGCCGGTGACATCGAATCCATGCTGGGCGAGAAAGACACAGTTGCTGGCCGTGCCGCTTCCCAGGTCAATCGCCCGGCAAGGTTGGATGCGGCCGCTCTCGACCAGCGTGACGAGTTCTTCGCGCGGGCCGATGTCCCACGGCATGCGAAAATACCGATAGCCCCACGGCCCCATGAACTTGACGAGCGATTTGACCGCGCTCAAACTTCCAGGATCTCCTTCAGTTTCTTCATGTCGGCTTCCATCTGGCCCTGCTGCTGCTTCATCAACAGCGGCTCGGCGAGTTTGAAGAATCCGCCGGGCTCGGCCTCGATCATGTCTGTCACGCGGGTGCCGCCCTCTGCCGGCTCGAACGTAGTCATGCCCGACATGGGGAAGGGGCCTGAGGTTGCTTTCCAGGCATACTTCCCGGGCCGCTCATACGCCGTGACCTCGCCCGAGGTCTCCATGGTCATGCCCATCGTTTTGATGTTGAATTTGTACGTGGATCCCTGCTTTATGGGCTCGGCCGAGGTCATGTGCGCGGCGATCACGCCGGTCATCCATTTGATGTTGTTTTCCAGGTTCGTGACGTATGTGAACACCTCTTCGATGGGGCGGTTGATCACAATTGAGGTCTCTAGTCTTATCATCTTAGCCTCCGTCCGTCATTCCTCTTCGGCTGCTTCGACCGCGTCCTCGAGCGCTGGCACGGATTGGAGATACAGCCACACGGCGCTCAGTTCGTGGTCGGTCATCATGCCCATGTCCTTCCACGGCATGTACTTGGCTTCGATCTCCTCGCCATCCGGCTCCACGCCCGTGCGCATGGCGGTCACAAAATCCGACTCCGACCACATGCCCAGGTGGCCGCCGGGTGTAAGGTTCGGCGCAGGCGGCGCGGCCGGATCGGGCGATTTCCCGCCGTTCAGCTCAGCACCATGGCACGAGGCACAGCCGCTGACACGCGCAAGGTAAGCGCCGTATTCCACGCTCACCGCCGGCGCGGGCGCCGGGGCACGGACCGCATTGTGGTCCATGTACTCGGCCGCCGATACGTTCCCAAAGATGCCCAGTCCCACGAGCACGCGTCCCATGAACCCGAACCGGGGTTCACCCCACTCCTGGTCTACCGGCGGCGCATGTCTCATGTATGCAATGATCGACGCCAGGTCCTCATCGCTGAGATGGTAGAAAGCTTCCGATGGCATCGCGACCAGTCCTCGACCATCATGATCTACGCCGTGCCGGAGGGCAGTTGCCAGTTCTGCGTCCGACATCTCCGCGCTGGCGCCGCCCTCCCCCGTGGTCAGATTCGCGCCGTTGAACGTTCCAAGCGCCGGATCGTCGAAGAAGACTTTCCCGCCCAGGTCCTCGCCGTGGCAGTCGGTGCACAGCACCGCATACCAGTGCTTGCCGCGCTCCAGCGTCGCCGGATCTGCCGCGACCGTGATCGTCTCCGGCGTGACGGAGAACGTCTTGCCCAGGCGCATGCCTCCCAGCACGTAGCCCGCCAGCGCCGCCAGAACGATCAATCCCACCAGAACACCGAGTACCAGAGCGATCCACTTGAATACTTTCTTCATGCTGCCTCCTGTCTGCGGTATGCCACTCGACCCTTGCCAGCCTGAAGCCCAATCCCCCTGTGCCGTGTGGCCCCATTTTGGCACATGGAGCCGGCGTTCGGTCCACGCCATTTGGCCTATGCCGGTATG
>JAZDHO010000036.1:0-29316 GCA_043805815.1 Chloroflexota bacterium | reverse complement strand
TAGGCCGCGGTGACGTTCAACTGTATTGGGCTGGATGTGGTCTTGAAGGCCAACTTGTGGTTGGAGGCGAATTCCGTGACCTCGCCGGCGGCCTGCATGCACTCGCCAAGGAACGTGCTGACCAACCTGAATCTTGTGTCCGGCTGCGTGGGGCCATCCGGCAGCTGAGAAGCTTCGCTCAAGCCTTCCTGCCACGTGGTCAGATTGCGGAAGTCCGTGGTGAAGGCAAAGACCTTCTCGAGCGGGGCCCGGATCTCCACGACGAAGTCATGCTTGATCATCTTGTCCGTGCTCCCAGAACCCCGGATTTTCCGGGTGTGTTGTGAGCGTTCCGGTATCAGGCCGCAATCGCCGCGGCAGCGGGCATCGTACCGAAAAGCGGGTGGTGGGCGCAAAGGGACTCGAACCCCTGACCTTCTCTGTGTAAGAGAGACGCTCTAACCAACTGAGCTATGCGCCCGCGCGCGGGATTATACCCGCGGGGCGGGCAGCAAGGGACGTCTATGCTAAACTTGTTCGGGTTGCAAGCGCGGCCTGGTTGCGCTGCAGGTTGGAAGAAGGAGTCCTCATGCGCATTGTTCGTTTTCAATCGGGCACCGAGGCCCCGCAATATGGCTGGCTGAGCGAAGACAAGCTCGGGGCGATCCAGGGCGACGTGTTCGGAAAGTACAAGCGCCAGGAGGCGAAGACGCCGCTAAGCCAGGTCAAGCTGCTGGCGCCGTGCGCGCCGAGCAAGATCGTGTGCGTCGGCCGCAACTACGTGGAGCATGCCAAGGAACTGGGCAACGATGTGCCGAAGATCCCGTTGATCTTCATGAAGCCGCCGTCTTCGATACTGCATCCGGGCGGTGCCATCGTGCTGCCGCCGCAGTCGCAGCAGGTGGAGCATGAGGCCGAGCTGGTGGTGGTGATCGGCAAGCGCGGCCGCAACATCACGACCGAAGAGGCCAAGAAGCACATCCTCGGCTACACGGTGGGGAATGACGTGACGGCGCGCGACCTGCAGAAGGCCGACGAACAGTGGACGAGGGCGAAGGGTTTCGACACCTTTTGCCCGTTCGGGCCATGGATCGATACCGAGTTCGACACTTCAGATGCCGTCATCACGTGCAAAGTGAACGGGCAGCCGCGCCAGATGGCCTCCAGCCGCGACATGGTCTTCAGTGTCCCGATGCTGATAGCCTACATCTCCTCAGTGATGACGCTGGAGCCGGGTGACCTGATCTTCACCGGCACGCCGTCGGGGGTTGGGCCACTGAAAGCCGGCGACGAAGTGGTGGTTGAGATCGAGGGTCTGGGGGTGTTGAGGAACCCGGTGCGCGCCGAGGCGCGCTAGTCCGGCGGTCGGATGGGGAGGCCGAGTACACCGTGGACGGGATGTATACCTTCGGGCAGATGGGTGGGCAGCGATACGCCCAGCTGCACTTCCAGAATCAGAAGCTGACGCAGGTGGTCGGATTTACCAGCGATACGGACACGGGGGCGCCGCGCGAGATCACCCCGGCACAGGGCGATACGTTCACGATCTACGAGAAGTGGATGGACGTCGACGCCAATGGACAGGTGTCCGGCGTCGTCAAGGAAGCGAGTACGACGCTGACCTTCTGCACAGAACCATTCACCTGGGTGCAGCTGTATGCCGCCGCGGGCGACTACGTGGTCGGGTTCATCGCTGAGGATCTGGACGGCAATCAATACCCGGCGTATGCGCAGATCACTGTGAGGTAGGTCGGGCACCAGGCTCAAAGTCAAGGAGGGGAAGTCCTCTGCGGACCTCCGCTCTTGATTCCCAGCGGCGCCTCAGGGAACACCTGTCCCGAGGGCGGCTAGGCTGTGTGACGCAGGGCAAGGCCAAAGAAGATCCCGATCAGCAGCATCTCGCCCAGGCCGGTCAGCAGTGTGTAGGCGAGGGCAGCAGACGGCACACGGAACATCATCCACTGCGAGGCGACCGACATCAGGACCCGAAAGAACCAGGCGAGCATCCCGAAGCTCAGGCCCTTAATCCAGCCCGTGGCGCCCGGCAGGCTGCGGTACAGCAGGAGGAACAGGCCGGCCATCGCAAAGCCGTAAGCGAGGTCGATAAGGGTGCCCGCGACGGCGTTGACCGATGGCTTCGCGATGGGTCTGTAGGCTTCATACAGCCTCTGCGCAAGGGGGTTGGCATTGATCACCCCGTCCAGGACCCCAAACAGGATGCCTCCAGCGAGGCTGACGACGACATAGTTCAGCATGATGTTCCCTCCGGCGCGACCCGGCGCTGATCCGGCAGGCCTGCGGCTCGGAAAGAGCTGTGAGGGCGCATGCCGTATAATCACGGGTCACGCTTCCCAGTATATGGCTGCCGGGCCGCAGAATCAACAGCCTGTTCTGGGAACCACCCCTCGGGCAGATCGCCGGCTGTCATGCTTCAACTGCGCACGACCCCATTTCACGAACGGACATCAGCGCTGTGCCTACCGCAGAACTGGCGGCGCTGGGCGGGCTACCTGGTCGCGGGCTCGTACGACCTGATGCTGGATCGCGAGTACTGGGCGATCCGCAACTCCGCCGCGCTGATCGACGTCACGCCATTGATGAAATACCTCATCAAAGGGCGCGATGCCGGGCGGCTGCTCAACCGCGTCGTGACGCGCGATATCGACAAGCTCAAAGTGGGGCAGGTGTACTACACCCCGTGGTGCGATGACGAGGGCAAGGTCATCGACGATGGGACGATCGCGCGGCTGGATGAATCCACCTACCGCATGACTTCCGCCGATCCGGGCTTGCGCTGGCTTTCCATGAACGCGGTGGGCCTGGTGGTCGATATCGCGGATGTCACGGACAGTACCGCGGCGTTGAGCGTGCAGGGGCCGAAAGCGTGCAGCGTGCTGAATCGATGCTGCGAAGAACCCGTCGATGGACTCAAGTACTTCCGGCTTATGGAGAATGCGCTGAACGAGATCCCCGTGACCATCTCCCGCACGGGATACACGGGCGACCTGGGCTACGAGATCTGGATGCAGGCCAGCGAGGCGCTGCACGTCTGGGATGCACTGATGATCGCGGGGCACGACTTTGGTCTCACTCCCGTGGGAATCCTGGCGATGGATATGGCCCGGGTCGAGGCGGGGTTGTTCATGATCGAGGTGGACTACACCTCCACCCGTCACGCCTGGATCGAGGCGCAGAAGTCCTCGCCGTTCGAGCTGGGACTGGACTGGGCAGTGAGCTTGGAAAAAAGCGGCTACTTTGTCGGACGCAGGGCGCTGGAACGCGGGCGCCGTGAAATCCCGCCCTGGAAGCTAATGGGCCTCGAGGTCGAGTGGACCGGGATGGAGCGCCTGTTCGCCGACGTGGGCCTGCCACCGCAGATCCCCGGCATGGCCATGCGTGGCAGCCTGCCAATCCTCTCGGGGAGCGTGCAAGTCGGCTATGCTTCGACCGCGACCTGGTCCCCGCTATTGAAGAAATTCATCGCGCTGGCGCACCTGCCGCGCACATACTGCGGGGCCGGGACCAGGGTGCAGCTGGAGGTGACGGTGGAGCATCGCCGTCAGCATGCGCCGGCGAACGTGGTCCCGCTGCCCTTCTACGAGCCGGAATGGAAGAAGAAGTGATGCATGCCCGGACGATCCGGACGCAAGAAAAGACCTCCTTGTGGGTTTCACAAGGAGGTTATCAATCCGCCAAGCGACAGATGGATTAAAGACCTTTGACCAACAGAGCAATTGCCAGCAGTGCGAGGCCGAAAAACGCGAGCCAGAAAGCGTACGGAGCCAGGGCGGCAACGGCACCCAGAAAACCGAGCAGACCCAGGAATCCCATAACCACGGCGACCCAGAACGTAATTTCTTTTGGCGGAGTAAGTTTCATGTGGTTTCTCCTCTGGTAGGCGGCTTGGCGGCGCCCCTGTTCATTATGGCACAAGTGAGGTCCGATTGCAAGTGGTGAGAATGCAGTCAGCCAGCAAGACCGATGGGGGATTCCTTGCCGAGGCTTGTGCGCGCACGGAGTATTCGGGGCGGGCAGCTGCATGAGCTCCAATCGATACGACGCGATCGTCATCGGGGGCGGGCACAACGGGCTGGTGGCCGCGGCGTACCTGGCGCGTGCCGGGAAGAAAGTCGTGGTGCTGGAGCGCAGGCATGTCATTGGGGGCGCGGCGGTGACGGAGGAGATCTTCCCCGGCTACAAGTTCAGCGAGTTCTCGTATGTGGTGAGCCTGCTGCGCCCGGAGATCATCCGGGAACTGGAGCTACCTAGGCATGGGCTGAAGATCCTGCCGCTGCCTTCGACGTTCACGCCGATGGACAACGGGGACTACCTGGCGGCGTGGGATGACCACGATCTGACCCGCCGCGAGCTCTACCGGCATTCGCCCAAGGATGCCGAAGCCTATGACGAATATGCACGCCGGATGGCGCGCTCGGCCAAGGCCATCAAGCCCCTGCTAAGCATGGTGCCGCCGGATCCGTCGTCGCTGAATCCGCGCGACATGCTGGGTCTACTGAAACTGGGAAGGTATGCGGCCGGGCTGAAGGAGAGAGAGCTCTACCAGATCGCCAAGCTCGTCACTCAGTCGGCGGGCGACCTGCTGGATGAATGGTTCGAGACCGATGCGCTTAAGGGCACGAAGGCTGCCAGCGGCATCATCGGGACGTTCCTCGGCCCGCGCTCCCCGGGGACGGCGTATGTGCTGCTGCACCACTACATGGGTGAGATCGACGGCGCATTCCGGGCATGGGGATTCTCCAAAGGCGGATCGGGCGGTGTCAGCAGCGCCATCGCCAGCGCGGCTCGGGCATTCGGAGCGGAGATACGCGTCAACGCCGCGGTGCAGCAGATCATCGTGAAGGACGGCCGCGCGGTCGGCGTTGCGCTCATAGGCGGCGAGGAGATCTACGCCAAAGCTGTGCTCTCTGCAGCAGATCCCAAGCGCACATTCCTGCAGTTCGTCGAACCGAAACATCTGCCCGGCGATTTTGTGCGGTCGATCGAGTCCTTCCGCGTGCGCGGCTCCTCGGCCAAGGTCAATATCGCCCTGAGCGCCCTGCCGGATTTCACGGCGCTGCCGGGGGAGGGCCCGCTGCACCGCGGCGCGATCTCCATCAGCCCGAGCATCGACTACATCGAGCGCGCCTACGATGATGCAAAATACGGGCGGGTGTCGAGACGTCCGTACATTGACATCATCCTCCCGTCGATGATCGACCCGGACATGGCGCCGCCGGGGCAGCACGTGATGTCGTGCTTTGTGCAGTACGCTCCGTACGATGTGGAAGGCGGTTGGGATCCTTCGCCAAGCTCAGGGCAGGCTTCCAACCGCGATCAGCTGGGCGAGACGGTGATCTCGACGATCGAGCAGTACGCGCCGAACATCCGAGGCGCGATCGTCGGCATGCAGGTCATTACCCCCAAGGATATCGAGGCGATCGCCGGAATCACCGGCGGAAACATCTTCCACGGCGAGCTGCTGCTGCACCAGATCTTCTTCCTGCGGCCCGCGCCGCAGTGGGCAGACTTCCGCACGCCGCTGCGCGGCTACTACTTCGGAGCGGCGGGTGCGCATCCCGGCGGGGGGGTGATGGGCGCGCCTGGCATGTTGGCGGCGAAGGAGATGCTGAAGGACTGGGGGGCGAGACTCCGATGAACGGGGACCGATACGACTTCATCATCGTCGGCGCCGGTCACAACGGGCTGGTTGCTGCAGCCTATCTGGCGAAGGCCGGCCGGAAGGTACTGGTCCTCGAGCGGCGTCCGCTGGTCGGCGGGTCGGTCATTACCGAGGAATTTGCGCCCGGCTTCGAGGCCGACGCCATCTGGACGGGCGGAAACCTGCGGCCAGGCGTCGTCAAGGACCTGGGACTTACTCGCCCGCCTCCGGCAGACCGGCCGCCGTTCATCTCGCTGCTTGCTGCTGGCCGGGTTGACCGCGCCTCCCGAGGGACCTCCGATGGTGCGACCTATGTTGATCATCTTGTGATCGATTCTGATCCGAGGAAGGCCCCGGAATCGATCAGGCGCTTTTCGGAGAAAGACGCAGCCGCCTGGCCGGAATTCGTGCGCTTCATGCACCGCGCCGCGGCATTGCTCGACGAGGCGTATGCGACGATCATGCCGCGGCTTGCGAAGAACATCAGCCTGCAGGAGGGCATGGGACTGGCAGAACTGGGTATCGATCTGCGCCTGATGGGCCGCAAGGACATGCTCAATGTCATCCGCATGCTTCCGATGACGGCCGTCGAGTTCCTGGAAGAGTGGTTCGAGTCGCAGGAGCTCAAGGCGGCGCTGGCCTCCGTCGCCATCCACGGGCTGACCCTCGGGCCGATGAGCGCCGGCACTGGTTTCACGCTGCTGCACAACTGGCTCAATCGCGGCGGGCTGGCGCACGTCAACGTGGGCAAGGCAGGCGTGATCACGCAGACGCTGGCGGAAGCCGTGACCAGATTCGGCGGTCAGATCCGGGTTGAGGCGGAAGTAGAACGTATACAGATTGATACGTACACATGCGGGGGAGTGGTGCTGCAAGGCGGCGAGGAGATCCGGGCCAAGGCGGTGATCTCGGGGGCAGATCCGAAGCGCACGTACCTGTCGCTCGTCGGGCCCATGAACCTGCCGCCGGAGTTCGTGTGGAGGGTGCAGTGCATCAAGATGCGCGGCTCGGTCGCCAAGCTGCACCTGCTGACCGATGGCAGTCACGGCATCCCCGAAGGCACGCTCGTGGTGGCGCCAACCACCAACTACCTCGAGCGCGCCTACGACGCGGCCAAGTATGGTGAGATCTCGGAGCGGCCCTATCTTGAGGTTTCGACCTCCGGAACGGTGGTGAGCATCCACGTGCAGTTCGCGCCGCATGGACTGAGAACCTCGAACTGGCATGAACAGCGCTCCGATCTTGAGCGCCTTGCGATCGATACCCTGTCTTCGCACTTCCCCGCTCTAAAATCGTCGATCGTAATTCGCAAATTGCTCACCCCTCTGGATCTGGAATCCACCTATTCGCTGACCGAGGGCGATCTCAATCATGGCCAGCTGATGCTGGATCAGTTCCTCTTCATGCGTCCGATCCCCGGCTGGTCCAACCATCGGACGCCGATCGATAACCTGTACCTTTGCGGAAGCGGGGTACATGGAGGCGGCGGCGTCAGCGGCACGGCGGGGCGGAACGCGGCGAGGTTCCTCCTGCGCCAACGGTGATGGAGTAGAATCCCGGGCCATGAAAACAGCGCAATCGGCTGGCGTCACCATTCTCAGTGGAGCGGCGGAGTTGCGTGCCGTACCCGAGGTTTTGATCGATCGTGACGGCTGAGTGCTCGGCGCGCATGCTTCCGCGACCGAGCCAGGGACCGTAGGCGCCCCTTCGCGGGCCTGCGGTCTTTTTGTTAGGCGCTCAAGGAGAGAGAGCCATGTCCACATTCAAGCGGACGAGTGAGCATTACGTGGTGGGTTCGCTGACGCTCCCCCAGGAGTATTACACGTCGGAGCAGGTATTCGCGCGGGAGGTCGAGCGGATCTTTAAGCGCTACTGGACCTGCGCCGGACACGAGAGCCGCATTCGCAGTCCCGGCGAGTACTTCCTGCTGGACATCTTCGGTGAGAGCCTCATTGTGGTGCGGGACAAGCACGGCCGGGTGCGTGCCTTCTACAACGTCTGCCGGCATCGCGGCACGCGCATCTGCGAGGAAGGGGAGGGCCGCTTCGGCGGCAGCATCCAGTGCTCGTACCATGCCTGGACATACGGGCTGGACGGCAAGCTGATCGGCGCACCGTTCATGAAGGATGTACCAGGCTTCGATTGGGAGGAGTATCCACTGCGGGCCGCGCCGGTGCATTTGTGGAGGGGCTTCATATTCGTGCACCTGGGCCCGGCGACGCCGATGCCCTTTGAAGAGCTCTACGCACCGCTGCTCGGGCGCTTTGAGGCATGGAATCTTGGCAAACTCGAATCACAGACACGAATCACATATGACGTGAAATCCAACTGGAAGTACATCTTCCTGAACTTCAACGAGTGCTATCACTGTCCGACGATCCACCCGCTGCTGAGCAAGGTGACCGACTACACCAGCGGGAACAACGACCTGATCGAGGGCCCGTTCCTGGGCGGCTACATGGACATCCTGAACGAGAGCATGACGGTTACCGGCCGCGCCTGTTCCCTGCCGCTCGGGGACCTGGGTGAGGACAGCAAACGCGGCTACTACTACTCCATCCTGCCCAACCTGCTGTTGAACATCCACCCGGACTATGTGATGTTCCACCTGGTTACGCCCCACGCGGCGGGACTCAGCACCGTAGTGAGCGAGTGGCTGTTCCACCCGGCGGCATTCGGGGCACCGGAGTTCCGGCCGCAGGATGCGGTGGATTTCTGGCACGAGACCAACATGCAGGATTGGCATGTGTGCGAGCTGGGTCAGCTCGGCGTAAGATCCCAGGCTTATGCTCCGGGCTGGTACACGCCGCGCGAAAGTCTGCTGGAGGCGTTCGACGGTCACTACTTGAAAATCATGGACGACCAGAGCATATTTCCGAAGTCGGGAGGCTCCTGAAGTCCAATAGGCGAGGTCTGCGGGCACGCCGCGGCTTACTTGTGCTCCAGCGCGTACGTGATGGATTGCTCGAGAGTCATGAGGCGTCCCTCGGCCCAGGCCGAGGTGAAGGCCTTCTCGTCCATGCCGGTTCGCAGCCTGGACAGCTCGCCTTCGTATTCAACCTTTTCTAACGGCGTCATCTGGATCCCAATGCTTTCGCGCAGTGCCTCGGCAGCAGCGTACAGGCGCGCGGCCCGTGGCCCATCCTCCCGCCGTTGCGCGATGAACGCCAGGGACTCAAGTTGATGCGCGATGGCGGCGCGATGGCCGAGCCGCTTCCATTCTAGAATGGTCTCGCGGTAAGCGGCCTCCGCCTTCTCGAGCTGCCCCTCATAGCGGTTGATGTGGGCCAACTCGCTCCTCACCATGTTAAGGCGATGCCGGTCACCCAGCTCTTGAAAGAGCGGCCCCATGGCGGCAAATCGAAGCCGCGCATCGGCGAAATCACCGCGGAGCTTGGAACCCATGGCCATGCTCAGAAGGGACATAGTGGAGATCCAGCGGTCCCCGCTTTCCGCCAGGAGCGCAGCTCCCTCGGTCAGATACCCCTGCGCAACCTGGGATCCCGGCTCTCGGTTCGCAAGCGCCTGCCCCAGCATGGCGAGCGGCATGCCGGCGAGCGTCTTGTCCCCGCTTGCTCGGGCTGCATCCAGAGCCTGCTGCAGTAGTGGTTCAGCCTCTGCGTAGCGGCCCAAGAACAGTGTCGAGGAGGCCTGAAAACCAAGTGCTATCGCCAGCAGGCGTTGATCGCCCGCCTTCCCGGCCAGTTCGACGGCGCGTTGAGCCAAAGGAATGCCGCGTGCATTATCACCCTGGCTGTAGGCCAACATTGCGCCTCCGTTCCAGGCCTCGCCCAGCATGCTCAGCCACCGCTGCCCCGCGTCCCCGTCGGGCAGGGGCAGGCTCTCAGCGCGCTCAAGGATGCTGGTGATGAACCTGCGGCCCTCCTCTTCGTGTCCGCGCCGCATCCAGAATCTCACGAGGCGAGGCGCAGCCAGCAGCGTTTCATGCAGATGGTTCTGCATGCCCCATTCCAGAGCCGCACGGATGTTGTCATGCTCCGCGTCCAGCCGTCGAACCCACTCGAGGGCCTCGGAGGTGCCCAGTTTCGATCCGGCCAACTCCACGAGTCGGATGAAGAAGTCAAAATGCGCATTGCGGGCCTGTTCCGCCTCTCCAAGCTCGACCAGTTTGTCGCGAGCATACTGGCGGACCGTTTCCAGCAGGCGATAGCGGTGTTCCTGGTCGTCATCTTCGACGGCCACCAGTGACTTATTGACGAGCTGCGTCAGGAGGTTGAGGACATCCAGCTGATGGCAGACCTTCTCGATCGCATCATAGGTGCATCCGCCGGCAAAGACCGAAAAACGGCGGAAAAGATTGCGCTCCGGCTCCGACAGCAGGTCATAGCTCCAATCGATCAGGGCGCGAAGGGTCTGTTGTCGCGGCAGCGCCGTGCGGCTGCCGCCTGTCAGAAGCCGGAAGCGGTCATCCAGGCGCGCAGCCACCTGCTCCGCCGAGAACACGGTGAGGCGCGCGGCCGCGAGCTCCAATGCCAACGGAATGCCGTCTAGACGGCGGCAGATCTGGGCGATGGCCCTTGCGTTCTGATCGGTCAGACCGAATTTGGGGTTGGCGGCCGAGGCGCGCTCCACAAACAACTGCACCGATTCTGAGTGCGCCAGGACTTCGAGGCCAAACGCGGACTCTTCGGGAAGAGCCAGCGATGGAACGCGGAAGACCGTCTCTCCGGAGATACCCAGCGCCTCGCGGCTGCTGGCAATGATCTTCAGCTTCAGGCAGGCGTGCAGGAGTTCTTCCACCAGCTGCGCGCACGACTCAACCAGATGCTCGCAGTTGTCGATCACCAGCAGCAATTCCTTCAGGCGCAGGAAGTCAAGCAGCAGTTCGCGGACCGGCATGCCCATCTGCTCGCGCAAGCCAAAGACCGCGGCGACGCTGCGCACGACGAGGGAGGCGTCGGTGATGGGGGCAAGCTCCACAATCCAAACGCCGTCCGGAAACAACGGCAGCGTCTCGGCCGCAAGCTGCAGCGAGAGGCGCGTCTTTCCGGTGCCACCCGGTCCGATGAGGGTAAGCAGGTGCGAAGAGGCCAGGCGTTGCCGGGCCTGCTCCAGCTCGCGATCGCGTCCGATGAAACTGGTGATCTGGACCGGCAGGTTGTTGGGAAACGCATCCACCGATCGCAGCGGCGGGAAATCCGCCAGCAGCTCCGGGTGGTTGAGTTGGTAGACGTGCTCGGGGCGGACGAGGTCCTTCAGGCGATGTTCGCCGAGGTCGCGCAACGAGGCAGCCGGCGGCAACTGGTCTCTAACAAGGTTGGCAGTGGTTGTGGAGAGCAGCGTTTGGCCACCATGGGCCACAGCCATCAGGCGCGCGGCACGATTCAGGGCGGGCCCATAGTAGTCGCCCCCGCGTTTTTCGGCTTCCCCGGTGTGCAGGCCGATACGGACGCGCAAGCTGTGCGGACGAATCTCGTCCCACGCCGTTTGCGCAAGCGCGTGTTGGGCCCTAAGGGCCGCGGCCACGCCGCCCTGGCCGGTCCCGAAGGCGGCGTAGAAGCCGTCCCCCGTGGTTTTGATGACGATTCCGCCGTTACTCTCGATCGCCTGGCGCAGCAATTCATCGTGGCGCGCCAGGGCCCCCTGCATTTGTTCAGGGAACTCCTCCCAAAGCTTGGTGCTGCCTTCGAGGTCGGTGAAAAGGAAGGTGATCGTGCCGGATGGAAAAGTCGCTGCCATCACATACCAGTAAGAGGATCGTTGGGTGGGGGAAGAGGCTACCTCACAAGGGCGCGCCCGTCAATTCCGAAAGAGGCCGACGGGCAAGCGGTCAGTGCCAGACGGTACCATAGGCATACTCCCCTTTGACGTGTCTGCCTTCCGCAAAACGATGTGGCGAGAAGATCGAGAGGTCGGCGGCCTTCGAGGCGCCGTCCAGGATCAGCTCGGACATGCATAGTCCCACGGCCGGCGCGGTCTTGAAGCCCGTGCCGCTGAAGCCGCAATCGAGGAAGAAGCCATCCGGCCCGGCCGCGCCCAGAAGCGGATGCTGATCGGGCGTGATGCCGTCGTACCCGCCGTGGGCGGAGTGCAGGCTGCCGTTCTCGATGGCCGGCACGCGTCTGCAGAGCCGCTCAATGCCGCGCTCGACAAAGCCCGGCGCAGCGTGGTCCGTGTCGCCATCCGGAGATTCGCCGAGCGGGTTGCCGTCCTCCAGACCCACCAAGGTCAAGCTGCCCTCCGGGCGGAAATACATGTCATTGGCAAAATCGATGACGGTGGGATGAGGGGGCCGGATCTCTGGCGGCCGCCTGACGAACATCGTGTCGTGGCGCCAGGTATCATACGGCAGATCCAATCCGACCATGCGGTTGAGCTGCCCCGCCCAGGCGCCGGCGGCGTTGACGACGATGGATGCGCCGAAATCTCCCTGCGTGGTCGATACGCCGTCGACCTTGCCGCCGCGCACGGTTATGCCTGTCACCGTGCAATCCTGCAAGAGCCGTGCGCCTTTCCCGCGTGCGGCGTTAACCAGAGATGCGGCCGTGTCGCCGGGCATGGCATATCCAGACTCTGGCTCGTAAGCCGCCAACTCGATATCCCCGGTGGAGAAAGAGGGGGCGAGCCTGCGGACGTCGTCCGCGCCGACCAGCATTACCGGTATGCCGATGGCTTGCTGCATGGCGACGTTGGCTTTCAACAGTGGAGTGTCTGCGGGGGCAACCAGCTGCAGAAAACCGGTGCGCGTGAAGCCGCACTCACCGCCGACCATCTCTTTCCAGTTGCTGAAGTACCGGAAGGATAGCCACGCCAGCTCCGCGTCCTGACGCACATCGTAGTGCATGCGGACCAGCCCGCTTGAGCGCCCGGTGGCTCCGGCTGCGACGAAGCGCTTTTCGAGCACCAGGGGCTTCACGCCGCGCTGGGCAAGATGGAATGCCAGGCTGGCGCCGTGCACGCCTGCACCGATGATGATCACGTCAGCGGTATTTGGCATGGGCATCGCTACATGCATGGCGCCGTCCGATTGCTTCACCGCGCGGGCGATGACTCCGAGGTGGCAATGATAATGCGGGCGAACGCGCGGTCGTCAGGGACTCCACCGGGGCCGATGGACCGCTCTGTGGCGCCAGCGCTGGCGTGTTACCACCGCGCCGCCGCGGCTCAGCCTTGCGCCAAGGGGGGCCCGCCTGCCGGGAAGGCAGTACAAGACACTCAAGTTCCGGCGATGATGGCGTAATGCGCTGAGGAAACGTGGTTCCACTACGTCGATAAGGGTCCACCTGAAGCCATATGCCGGTCTCCATGGCGCCGCAACGTCATGCACCGATAAGCCGCCTGATCTCGTCCGCGTCAGACGACGCCCGGATCCCCTCAAAAGCTGCAAGAGCCTGGTTGAAGTACTCCCGCGCAGGCTTGGTCCGTGACCGGGCTTCTTCAAGGCGACCCAGTTCGGTCAAGGTGCGGCCGGATTGCCAACGCGCGCCAATGTGCTGGAAGATATCCAAGGCGGATTTCAGTCGGGACCTGGATTTGGAGTACTCCCCCGCAAGCCGGTGAGCAACGCCGGCGGCGCGGTGGGCAATCGCCAGGTACAACTGGTGTCCGTCGCGGCGGGCGAGTTCCTCAAGTCGCGGCACATATTCCTGCAGGGCCACTGCGTCGCCAAGTTGTGCCGCCATGTCTGCCAGGGTCATATACATTTCGTGGTCATGCGCCATGCTGCCCCAATTCAGGGGCAGACCGGAGGCCTGCAGCGCGTCCTGCATGCTTTGTTTGACCAGGGCGAACTCGCCCTGTGCCTGGAGCGGCAAGGATTGTCAGTAGAACTGGTTGCGCTGCCACTCCTGCGGCGGGCCCGAGACGGCCATCATGTAGTTGAGCGATTCCTCGGCATATTGGAGGGCGCGCTCGCGATCGCCCCTGTGGGCATGTACGCTGGCCATCATGGCCACGGCAAAACACGTTGCCCCGACGCGGGCGCGCGTATAGTGCTGCTCGAGAAAACGCCACTCCTCCTCGAGCGGCAGGAGTTCGTCCCAGCGGTCCATTCGGAAGAGACACTGCTGCTGGAGGCCCAAGGCGGCGGCATGCTGGGCGACTGCCTGAACCTCCCGGGCCAGGGTTGCCGCTTGCTGAAGGTGCGGGATGGCTGCCTGATACTCTCCCACGTACATCAACGCCATCCCCATGCCGCTGAGGATATCTATTCGTTCCCCTGGCTCCTCGATCTTGTTCTGCTTTTCGAGCTCAAGACGCTGGCGCGCTATCTCCAGATGGTCACCCAGCAGGCTTTGCCCGTCCAAGACTCGCGCGAGTGCCCCGAGGGCTCGAGAGTGAATCGTCGCATCGTCAAGGTCTTCAGCCATTCCAACAGCCGCCTGCGCGAAGCGCCGCGCCCGCTCCCAGTCCGGGGGGGTCCGGCTCCGCCAGGCATCATAGGACAATACGGCCAACGCCCGCACGTATTCCGCGTGAGGCGCGTCGCCGGGCAAATCCCCCAGCAGTTGCTCAAGCTGCGATCGTGATTCCGTTGCCAGCTCATTGGCCTGCTGGAAGTAATCCAGGCTCACTGACCACTTGGTTTCAATGACGAACTGCACGATCTTTCGGTGCAGCCGGATTGTGGTGATCAGACCCTCCGAAAGGTCGCGCGCCAAGTCCAGGGCCTCTATGTAGAGGGGCAGAGCCTGCGCTCCGTCCCGTAGCAAGCGATGGACGTCTGCCAGTTCCTCGAGCAGGGTCAACCGTATCGGGGTCCTTTCGTCAGGCTTCAGGAGCTGGAGCGCGGCGCGCAGCGGCCGCACCGCGTCCTCAAAGGCGAATAGCGCGCGTGCCTGCCGGGAGGCGAGCCTCGAGTACTGGATGGCCGGTTCGCGCGCCCCGGCCATGGTGAAGTGATGCGCCAGGAGCCCGACGAGAGCGTCGAGCCTGTCGGAGTACAGGGCTTCTATTGCTTCGCCGACGCGGCGGTGGAACTCGCGCCGGCGTCTAACGAGGATCGTGTTGTAGACGGCCTCCTGGGTGAGCGGGTTGCGGAAGGCATACGCCAGCTCGGGAACGCGTGCGGCCTCCCGGATGAGATCCAGCTTCACCAGTGTGCCGAGATGCTTGTCGAGCTCCTGGCTGCCTTCGTCCACGGCCTTAAGGATGCGGTGATAGAACGATCGACCGACTACCGATGCGAGTTGCAGGGTCGCGCGTGTACCCTCTTCCAGTCGATCCATTCGCGCGGAAAGGAGGGATTGAAGATTGTCGGGGACGTCGAAATCGACCACGGCGCTGCCTGCCCGCCAGCTTCGCCGCGTTTCGCCGTCCAGCGTGCGGGCTTCGGGGACGAGCGCCCCGCTTTCGATCAGGGTTCTGAGGACTTCCTCAATGAAAAACGGATTTCCGCCGGATTTCTCGAGAATGCTAAGTCGCAGACTCTCGGGAATGTCCGGGGACCCAAGCAGGCGATCGATCAGTTCGTTGCTCTCTGAGTCCGTGAACGGGTGCAAGACCACTTCGGTGTAGCGGTGATGGTAGTCCGCGTCCGCCGTGGTCTTAATCTGCCAGGCGAATGACTGGCGCTCGGTGCGCATGACGCAAAGCAGCACCAGCGGGAGTTGTTCCGTGAGGGGAAGCAGGCGTTTGAGCAGTTCCACCGAGGCCGCGTCGGCCCAGTGCATGTCGTCGAAGAGCAGGACAGTCGGTTGCCGTGACAGCACGGTGCGCCACCACGCGTCCATGGCTTCGAGAAGTTGGTGCCGGAACACATCGCCATCCAGGGGCTGGTCGCTCCCGCCCTTGATCCCGAGCAAGGCTTCGAAAACCTGGCTGGCGCCGGGCTGCCGTGCCGGCTCAAGTTCGTGAATCAGCGAAACCAATTTCTGCCGGACGACCTCCGGGGGATCGGCGTAGTCGATGCCGATGACGTGCTGCAGCAGGTGCCGGAACAAGCCGTAGGCTTGATGGGATTCGTACGAGAGACTTGAGGCCTCGTGCCAGTTCGCTCCAGGGCCCGCCGCCTCGGCAAAATGTCGCCGGGCCTCGCTCACCAGTCGGGTCTTTCCCAGTCCCGCATCGCCGAGCACGCACACAATGCGGCCGAGCCCCTGCCGGAGGTCACTCATGATCTGCCGCAGGGCGAGCAGTTCGCTCTGCCGATCGACGATCTCGGCGTGCAGGCCTTCGATGCCTCGCACCTGGGCGCTGGCGAGTTTGCGGGCCCCCGGGCGATATGTCAGGATTGGCTCAGGCTTGCCTTTGACTTGCATGGAGCCAAGTGGCTCGAAATCGAAGAATGGTTTCGTCAGCTTGTAGGTGTCGTGAGCAACCTGCACGGTACCGGGCAAAGCGCTTTGTTCCATGCGTGCCGCCACATTGATCGCATCTCCGAGTGCGGAGTATTCCATGCGCAGATCTGAGCCGACTGCGCCGACGACCACCAGGCCGGTGTTGATGCCGACGCGAATGTCGACGTTAACGGCGAATCGCTCCTGGACCGCCGCGCGATAGGTCGTGATTCGCTGCACGATCTCCAGGCCGGCCAGGATGGCTCTCTGCGGATCATCCTCGTGCGCGATCGGTGCGCCGAAAAACGCCAGCAGAGCGTCGCCCATCAGACGCGCTACGGTGCCTTCGTAGTCATAGACGGGCCGAATCATCTGCTCGAAGGCCCCATTCATGATCTCGGTCCAGTCCTCCGGGTCAAGTTGATCCGCGGCGGCCGTGGAGCCCTTCACATCGCAGAACAGCATGGTAACAACCCGGCGCTCGCCCAGCATGTCGCCGCTGTTACGCGCGTGTTCCAGTTTCCGCAGGAGTTCCTTTGGGATGATGCGTTGAAGCCTCCCCTCGCCCGTTAAGGCGGATGAATTCGCCTCCGCCGTGAAGGAAAGCGGCCCGACAGGTTGATCCGGAGCGGCCTGCGCGGCCGCGGGCACAGCTGCGGTCGCGTCCGCTGCGGGATGCAGGCCGGAGGCGGTATCCCCCCGCAGGGAAAATCCACATCGGTCACATAAATTGAAATGCTGTTCAACCGGCGTGCCACATCGTGGGCAGGCCGCCGCAAGGCGGTGGCCGCACTGCCGGCAAAAATTCGCTCCCTCACGGTTGAGGGCTTGGCACTCGGAGCAGGTCGCCATGGTCAATCCGTACTCATCCAACTGCGACCAAATATATCAAATTTTGGCTACGAGAGGCGATCAGGTAGGATCGATTCGGCGACTGTGAGCCGGGCTCCCGCGGCCATCAGGGCGGCTTCGATCCTGGCCACCGCGGAGTTGTCAGCCGCGGGCGAGGCGGGAGCCAGCGCGATCATGTTGCCGCCGCGCCCGCCTCCGCTGAGCTTTGCGCCGAGGGCGCCTGCCCGCCTGGCAGCCAGCACGAGACGGTCAAGTTCCGGCGATGATACCGTGAGCCGCTGCAGAAGAGCGTGGTTTTCGTTCATCAAGGGACCCAGGTGCCGCCACATGCCGGTCTCGATCGCTTCCCTGGCCATGCGGGCAACCGCTCCGATGCCGTCAAGTACCACATCCAGTGCCGCCGGGTCGCTCTCCCACAGGCGGCGCACGTCGGCCACGGATTCGCGTGTCGGTGCCGGGACGCCAGTATGACCGATGACGACGGTGAATGGTTCGCGCACGTGCAGCATCTCGATCGGGCGCCCTTTGACGAAGTACACCGGCCGTGCATGTGCGATCACGCTGTTGTCGATACCCGAAGGCGTACCGTGGTGCAGTTTCTCGATCTCGAAGGCGTACGCGCTTACCTGGTCGTCAGCGAGCGGACGACCCAGGGTCGAGGCCAGAGCCCGGATGAGGGCGACCGAGACCGCCGCGCCCGAGCCCAGGCCGGAGGCCACCGGGATGGTGGATGAGATGCGGACGGTCAGATCGGGGTAAGGATCAATGGCCAGCGCAAACAGGAGGTTGTGCATCAGCGCGGCCAGGGGATGATCGTTGGGCAGCGACTTGAGCTCGGCACTCAATCGGATATCGGGGGCTTCGATCCAGATGCCCGGCCGCGGTGAGGCCGCCACGTCAACTTCGACGCGCACCTGGGTCACCGGCACGGCCACCGCGGGGCGGCCGTACACTACGGCGTGCTCGCCAAACAGGATGACCTTTCCGGGAGCCGAGGCTTTCACTACGAGAGGTAGAAGACGGCCAGGACGGCGAGCGCCCAAGAAACCATCGAGAGTTGGAAGGGCCGGTCGCTGAGCAGGATCTCCTCGGGCGCGCCTCCGGCGTGCTCGACCTCGATCAAATACAGGTATCGGAAGATGGCATAGACGACGAAGGGGATCGTCAGCATCATGCTGTGGTTGGAGGGCAGGTTGGGTGCGGAGAAGGTGTACAGCGAATAGCCGATGATCGTCATGCCGGAGACGATCATGATGAACTGATCAAGAAGCGGGATGGTGTAGCCTTGCAGCACCTTACGATGATTGGCCGCGTCGTCGGTCAGCAGGGCGAGCTCAGCGCGGCGTTTTCCGAACCCGAGGTACAGGGCCAGCAGGGTCATGACGACGTACAGCCAGGGGGAAAAGCGTTCCACCTGGATCAGCCGAACGCCGGCGTCGACGCGCAGGACGAACCCCGCCGCCAGGACAAGCACATCCAGGATCAGGATGTGTTTCAGCCACTTCGAATAGGCCAGATTCAAGAGGAAATAGGCCCCGATCACGAAGGCAAAGGCCGGCGAGAGCAGCCAGCCGCACGCCAGAGAGATGCTGACCAGCAGTATGCCGGCCGCCCAAGCGATACCGACTGGCAATCTTCCGGAAGGGATGGGACGGTGCCGCTTGTCGGGGTGCTGCAGATCGGCCTCGATGTCCGCCAGATCGTTAAAGATGTAGACCGAAGAAGATACAAGGCAGAAGAGCAGGAATCCGCCCAGCGTTCGCAGAAAAGACTCCGGGATGAGTAGCTGCTCATCGAAAACCAGCGCCGCGAATACAAAGACGTTCTTGGTCCAATGGCGGGGACGCATGGTCCTGAAAAGGGGTGAGAGCATGCGGCAATCATAATCCAAAAGCCCGCTCGCTCGTAACGTGTGCGGAGACCGCCGGTTACAATGCCCCCGTGCCCAAAGTGCGCCTCGACGTGCTGCTCGTGGAGAGGGGTTTGGCGGAATCACGCGCTCAAGCCCAGGCGCTCATTATGGCCGGGAAGGTGCGCCTGGATGGTGAGCTGGCGTTGAAGCCTGGAACGCCGGTCGATGCGGGGGGACGCCTGCAGGTGGACCAGGGGCTGCGGTTTGTCTCGCGCGGTGGCGAAAAGCTGGAGGCAGCGCTTGGGGCCTTCGCGCTGGATGTCACCGGGCTTGTGTGCGCCGATGTCGGCGCCTCCACGGGCGGTTTTACGGACTGCCTGCTTCAGCGGGGCGCGTCCCGGGTCTATGCCATCGATGTGGGGAAGGGTGTATTGCATTGGAAGCTGCGCAATGATCCGCGGGTGGTCGTCATGGAGGAAACCAATGCGCGCTTCGTTGAGAGGCTTCCGGAGCCGATCTTGCTTGTGACGGTGGACGCTTCATTTATCTCGCTGCGCGTCCTGCTGCCCGTGGTGAAGGCATGGCTGGGGCCGGGGACCGGCACGGACGGCGGCAGTCTGGTCGCCTTGATCAAGCCGCAGTTCGAGGCAGGGAAGCGCAATGTGGCCAGGGGCAAGGGAGTGATCCGCGACGCGGCCGTCCACCGGCAGGTCTTGCTGGATGTGTTGAGGTTCGCGGAATCCCAGGGCCTGGGTGTGTTCGGGCTTCAACGAAGCCCCCTGCTGGGCCCAAAGGGGAATATCGAGTTTCTGGCATGGCTTGCGCCCGAGCCGGGCGGAAGCCCGGTGGAGGCGCTCGTTGGCGCGGTTCTTCCGGAATCCGGACCGACGATTCCCTAAAGGCCGCGCCTGCGCGCCGAAATCGAGACAGGGGCCGGCACGGGGTGCGGCAATGGCGCTTGGACCACAGTCGACTCGGCGCCTGCGCCCGGTTGGTCGAGCGAAGTCCGCCAGTTCTCCGGCATGTCCACAAATAGAAACTCGACGAGCCGCTGGCGACTAAGCCCGTCCAATTCGGCAAAGGAGGCCCCGAAGGCCGAACTCCCCTCTGAATGCGTCACTCGGGCATTCGCCCATGACAAGGGCAGAGTGATTCGCTTACCGTGGGAGGAATGCAGCGTCAACGAAACGGCCTCTTCCGTGGGCAGGAGGGCTGGATCCGCGATGAATCCGACGCCGCTGATCGAGAGGTCGCGAACCCGGACGCGCGCAGGCCGAGAGGAACTGCTGTTCCCGGCGAGCTCGCCGTGGGTATCGACCGGAAAGCGGTGTTGCATGCGCTCATGGGATCTGCTGAGCACGTCGCTTACGCCACTGAGTACCGTGAAAGCATTGTACAGCGCCCAGCTCACGGTGATCACCATGGCTTCCACGCCCAGGAGCGCGCTGTTCCAGGTGAAAATCCTCATCAATCCGTAGAGGACGGTGCCAGTCAGAATGCCGTGGATGATGAAATACGCCAGGAGCGCCCGGCTCTCGGCGACATACACGGAAGCGCCCGCGCTCTTGGGCGTCACCATGAACTTCAAAGGTTTGCGCGTGAGCAAGGTAGCGGTTGACTGGATGAAGACCAACATCTTAAGGATGCTGTACTTCTCCGTTTGAAAGTACCGGAAGTGGCCGCGCCCACCGGCGACACTGGCCACAATGCAAATCACGAAATACGGCACCCAGCGCAGCAGGAAATCGAACATGTGCACCCGCATCGGGAACACGTTGAACAGGACGATCACGACCGGCGCAGCCAGGAGCACGAGCTTCTGAAATGATTCGAAGTAGGCCATGAAGCTGGCAAAGTACGAGATGCGCTGGCGGAGAGTGAGTCCGGGGATGCGAAGCGGGCTTTCGTCGCTGCCGTACAATTGCATTGTGCCGGAGGCCCAGCGGAGGCGCTGAACGAGAAACGCCCGGAAGGTCTGGGGCGCGATCCCGAAGGCCAGCGGCTCGTTCAAGAAGTAGGATGACCAGCCGCGGCTGTGCCAGCGAACGGAAGTATGGATATCCTCTGTGATCGTGGAGGTGGCCACGCCGTCAACATCCTCCAGGGCGCGCCGGCGGATGACGGAGGGGCTGCCGCACCAAAAGGCGCTGTTGGAGTGATTCTTACCCGGCTGGATCACCCGAAAGAAGAGGGATTGCTCATGCCAGCCGGCAGTTTTCCGGTCATGCTGGATCGAGTCCCGGTTGTAGAACTCCTGCGGCATCTGAATGAAGGCCAATCGCGGGTCCTCAAAATAACCGAGGGTCTTATCCAGAAAATCCCGCTGAGGAACCGAGTCAGCATCCAGGATCACGACGAATTCACCGCTCGTGCGTGGCAGCGCCGCATTGATGTTGCCGGCCTTGGCATGCTCGCGGGTCTCGCGCGTCAGGTACTGGCAGCCCAGACGCAGAGTCAGCTCCTTCACGGCGGGGCGGCGGCCGTCATCCAATACATAGGTGTGGTGGGGGTATGAGACCTGATTGCAGCCGACGAGGGTGGCCTCCAATATGTCCAGGCTCTCGTCGAAGGTTGGAACCAGCACGTCGACGGATAGCCCGGATCTGGGCCGCCGGTACAGACGGGTGGGCGAGGTGTTCTGAGTCATCCACGCGAAGATCATATAGCTGATGACGCCGAAAGCCTCGGCCAACACGAGCACCCAGGAGAACAACAACGCATCTGGATTCAGAGTCGCCGTCACCCGCCACCATATGTAGTAAGACAAGTAGGCGATGGCAAGAGCCGATACTACCTGCAAGAAAAGGGGCCTGTGGGAGTCCCTGCCAGCCGCGAATGCACTCAGTTTGAACACGTTGACCTCCTCGCTGCGTGAGCAGCCATCGAAAAAGGACAAAAAAGCGCCTGGTCATTCAAGACCAGGCCGCGCGAGGAAGGGGCATTGCCTGCAGAACTTCTTCGGCGGCCAGGCGGTCATAGATGCGGACATCCTTAGACCCTTAGCTTTGCGTCCCTGTCTTTCGGCAGGTTTGCCTTTATCGGGAATCTGATTTTCCTGATTCTAACAGGACGAGTGGGTACTGGCACCCACAGCTTTGTTAGGATGAGCTCAGGCGCGTACGACCGAGACCCGTAATAGTGGACCGATTCGGCCCGGTGCCGGACAGGAATGGCTATGGTATATACTTCGTGCCAGCATGGTCGCCCATATCCGGAATTTCTGCATCATCGCGCATGTGGATCACGGCAAGTCGACGCTGGCAGACCGATTGCTGCACCTGACGGGCACTGTGCCCGATCGCGATACCACCGAACAAATCCTGGATACGATGGACCTGGAGCGGGAGAAGGGGGTGACCATCAAGGCCTCCGCGGTGCGCATGAATTACACGGCCGTCGACGGCCGGGCCTATGAGCTCAACCTGATCGATACCCCGGGGCACGTCGACTTCGGCTATGAGGTCAGCCGGGCGCTCAAGGCCTGCGAGGGGGCGGTGCTGGTGGTGGATGCGAGCCAGGGCATCGAGGCGCAGACGCTGGCGAACCTGTACCAGGCCCTGGACGCCGACCTGAGCCTGATTCCGGTCATCAATAAGATCGACCTGCCATCTGCGCGCCCGGATGAGGTGGCGGAGGACATCGCCGCCCTGCTGGGGGTGAAGGCTGAAACGGTGCTGCGCATCTCCGCCAAGGATGGGCTGAACGTGGAGAAAGTGCTCGAAGCCATTGTGGAGCGCGTGCCGCCGCCCAAGGATGATGCTCACAAGCCGTTGCGCGCACTGATCTTCGACTCGCACTACGACTCATACAAGGGTGTGATCGCCTACGCGCGCGTCTTCGAGGGCACAATCAAACCCAACGACACACTGCACATGTTCGCCACGCGCGCCAACCTGAAGCCGATCGAGATAGGTTATTTTGCCCCGGATATGCGCCCGGTCCAGAGCCTGACGGCGGGCGAGGTGGGCTACATTGCCACCGGCCTGAAGACGGTGCATGAGTGCCGGGTGGGGGATACGGTCACGCTCGCCTCCGCGCCCGCAGCCGAGCCGCTTCCCGGCTACCGCAACCCCAAGCCGATGGTCTTCGCGGGCGTTTATCCGGTGGAAGCCGATCATTATCCCGAACTACGTGAGGCGTTGGACAAGCTGCAGCTCAACGACGCATCGCTCACATTTGGCCCGGAGACCTCCCAGGCCCTCGGCTTTGGATTCCGCGCCGGCTTCCTGGGGCTCTTCCACATGGAGATCGTCCAGGAGCGTATCGAGCGCGAGTACCTGCTGGATGTGGTCTTTACGGCGCCCTCGGTCGAATACGAGGTGGCACTGCTCGATGGCACGACCGCGGCGGTCGACTCGCCTGCCGAGCTGCCGGACGAGAGCAAGATCGTCGAGGTACGCGAGCCGTGGATGACGATCGAGATCATCACGCCGACCGAGTTCTACGGCCCGATCATGGAGCTGGCCACCGGGCGGCGCGGCATCTACAAGTCACAGGAATACCCGGCGCCGCACCGCGTGCAGCTGAACTTCGAGATCCCGCTCTCAGAGATCATCGTGAACTTCTTCGACGAATTGAAGTCGCGCACCAAGGGCTATGCCTCGCTCGATTACCAGTTCCTTGAATACCGCCCGGACGAACTGCAGAAGCTTGAGCTGCTGGTGAACGGCGAGCCCGTGGACGCGTTGGCGGCGATCGTGCACAAGAAGGATGCCTTCCACAAGGGGCAGCGGCTCATCACAAGACTCAAGTCGATCATCCCGCGCCAGCTCTTCGATGTCGCCATCCAGGCCGCGGCCGGCGGACGCATCATCTCGCGCGCCAACGTGAAGGCCACGCGCAAGGATGTGCTGGCGAAGTGCTACGGGGGCGACACCTCACGAAAGAAAAAGCTGCTCGAGAAGCAGAAGCGCGGCAAGAAACGCCTCAAGATGGTCGGTAACGTCGAGATCCCGCAGGAAGCCTTCATGGCGGTCCTGAAGCTGGAAGACGAATAGCCGGGAATCGCGGATGGCGAGGACGAGGATCGACATTACATGCGTGCATTCCTGAAATCTGCAAGGCGCTGGCTGCCCGGCGCGCTGGTCAGCATCCTGCTGATCGCGGCCATCCTCTATTTCGTGGACCTGTCACAGGTGGTCAGTGCCATCCGCTCGGCCAACTACAGCCTGCTCGCGGCGGCCGGCGTGCTGGCCTTTGTCTGGATGTTCGTGCGCGCCATTGTCTGGCGGACGCTTCTGCGGGATCGCCCGTCGTACCGCGATACCATGCTGGCCCTGAGCGAAGGCTACCTGCTCAACAACTTCCTGCCCTTCCGCCTGGGGGAGATCGGCAGGGCGTTCGTCCTGAGCCGCCGGTCGGGGCTGCCATTCAGCGAGATCCTGCCGACGATCGTGATTGAGCGGGCGATCGACCTGTTCTTCAGCGCGGTCATCTTCCTGGGCGCGCTGCCGTTCGTGATCGGAGCGGGCGAGGCAGGCCGCATTGCCATGGTTGCCGGCGCCATCATCATCCTTGGCATCGTCTGCCTCTATGTGCTTGCACGAAACCGGCAGCCGGCGCTGGACGTGTTCCACCGTTGGAGCGCCCGCTGGAAAAAGCTGCAGCATCACGGCGGGGGATTGCTCGAGTCGTTCCTCACCGGCCTGGGCGTGCTTACGGACGGCTGGCTTTTCGCCCGTTTCCTTTTCTGGATGGCGATCAACTGGGGCATGGCCATCGTCAACTATACAGTGATGATGCTCGCCTTCTTCCCGCAGACGCAGGTCGCCTGGGGCATGTTCGGATTGGGGGCGGCCGCCTTTGGGGGCGCCGTTCCATCGCTGCCGGGAGCGGTGGGCACGTTCGAAGGCGCCATCGCCGGCGCGCTGACGTTGCTGACCGGCGACCAGTCAACTTCCCTGGCCGTGGCGCTGACGGCTCGTTTCTTCAGCTACCTGACCAGCATCGTTCTGGGAGGCTACGCTCTCTCACGCGAGGGTCAGACGCTTTCCGGCATCTACCAGCAGCTTGTCAACCTCAGAACCAGGGGGCAGTCGAATGATCCCGCTGTATGACACGGCGCGCACTCGGCGCCTGCCGATCGTCACCTGGCTGCTGATCGCGCTGAACGTGGTGATCTTCGTTCACGAGATCGGCCTGCGGCCGGTGGCACTGGAGAGCCTGGTGCGCACATGGGGCCTGGTGCCCGTCCAGCTGCTGGCGCAGCCGGAAACGGAATGGATCACGATCCTGACCTCCATGTTCCTGCACGGCGGCTGGATCCACATCCTGAGCAACATGTGGATCCTGATGATCTTCGGCGACAACGTCGAGGAGCGCATGGGCGGAGTCCGCTACCTGACCTTCTACCTGCTGAGCGGCGTGGCGGCCGGACTACTGCAGTCGACCCTGATGCGCGCTAGCCGTGAACCGATGATCGGAGCCAGTGGCGCGATCGCTGGTGTACTCGGCGCGTACCTGATCCTTTTTCCCCATGCGCGCGTGGCCAGCCTTGTGCCGATTCTGTTCGTGTTCACCGTGGTCCAGGTCCCGGCGACCCTCTTCCTGCTGTTCTGGTTCGTGTCGCAGTTGTTCTCGGGCTGGCTTTCGCTGGGCGGCGCTGGCGGGAGCGGCGTGGCCTGGTGGGCGCATGTGGGCGGGTTCGGCTTCGGCATAGTGGCGGTGTACGCCTTCGCTCGGCGGCACATCCACTACTACTAGATCGCCCGGGGAGCAAACATGAGGCGCAAATACCTCGTCACCGGCGGGGCCGGCTTCATCGGCTCCAACTACGTGAACCGCCTGCTGCAGCGCGGGGAGCAGGTGGTCATCTATGACAACCTGAGCCGGCTGGGTGCCAAAGCGAATATCTCCTGGCTCGAGGCAGCGTTCGGCAAGCGGGCAGTCCAGCTGGTTGAGGCCGACGTTGTTGACGCGGGCCAGCTGGCGGCCTCGGCGCGCGGGGCAGATGTGGTCGTGCACCTTGCGGGGCAGGTGGCTGTGACCACATCGGTCACGCACCCGCGCCAAGACTTCGAGGCCAACGCGTTGGGAACCTTCAATGCGCTGGAGGCCGCTCGCCTCTCAGGCAACGATCCAGTCTTCATCTATGCTTCGACGAACAAGGTATATGGCGGCATGGACGACGTGAAGATCGTGGAGCTACCCACACGCTGGCAATACGCTGCCCTGGAATACGGCTGCCCCGAAACACAGGCTCTCGATTTTCACAGCCCCTACGGATGCAGCAAGGGCGCTGGGGATCAATACGTGCGGGACTACGCGCGCATCTACGGCCTGCCCACGGTCGTATTCCGGCAGTCGTGCATCTATGGCCCGCGCCAGTTCGGGGTCGAGGATCAGGGCTGGCTGGCGTGGATGATCATCGCTGCGGTGACAGGCCGGCAGATCACTATCTACGGCGACGGCAAGCAGGTGCGGGACGTCCTCCACGTGGATGACCTGCTGGATTCATACGATCTCGCCGTCGCGAAGATCGACAATGCCAGGGGGCGGGTCTACAATATCGGCGGGGGACCCAGGAACGTGCTGGCGGTGTGGGCTGAGTTTGGTTCGCTGCTGGAAGAGCTGCTGGGCAGGAAGATTCCAGTGGCGCACGCAGATTGGCGGCCGGGCGACCAGCGCGTGTTCTACTCGGATGTGCGGAAGGCCCAAAGGGAATTGGGCTGGGAGCCCAGGATCGGCCTGGCGGATGGGATCAGGCGGCTCCTGGAGTGGGTGCAGGGAAACAAAGACGTTTTCTAGAGCGGTGTGACAGACCGCATCCACCGCCTGCCGTGCCAAGATCCGGCACGCCTGAATCGCAGGCGCTTAAACGCGAAGAGGCGGAGACACCGGGGTAACGTGCATTCCCGGCGTCTCCGCCTCCCGGCTTTGACACTGCCGGAGGTACTCGGAATCGCTCCTACGGCATCACGACGAACTCTGAGGGATTCGCGGGGTTGTACTTGATCTTGATGGTATCGCCCTTGCGCGGAATGGCGATCTTCGAGACCATGGTCTGGCCCGTGGTCTCAAAGCCTGGCATGCCCAT
Source organism: Chloroflexota bacterium (assembly GCA_043805815.1). Classification (GTDB taxonomy): domain Bacteria; phylum Chloroflexota; class Anaerolineae; order Anaerolineales; family Villigracilaceae; genus Fen-1038. The sequence goes on along the minus strand of JAZDHO010000036.1, from coordinate 2,701 downwards.
GGGAGGGGAGACCTTTAGTGTGAGCTTCACCACCGGGTTCATGTTAAACATGGCGCCGGTGTCCTGGATGCCCGTTACCTCGGCGCTGGCCTCGAGGCCTGACATGGCGAGCATCTGGCCGTTCTTCTGCCAGTCGATGGCGGCCTGACCCTGGTCCATGGTGCTGTTCATCTTGTCGACGAATTCCTGCCCCAGGAACGCCTTTGTCAATCCGCCGCTGAGTCCCTTGTTCAGGGCATTGCGGCCATCCTTCAGCGCCTCCTCCGGGTCCCTATCCATCTTCTTCTTCACGAATTTGCCGAGCATTGTCTCTCCTTTTGCCTTTGGCGGTTTATCTGATAAATCCTATCATAATCCTTATAAATGAAAAAAGCAATGTGTTCTGCATGGGACGGCGGCAGGCGAACCTGGCGCGCACAATGCCGCACTCCAGCCCCGTGCGGGATTTCACGAGGCTGCCGGCGTGCGCCGAGTGTGAAGGCCCCGACTACCGGAATCGCATCCGCTTAGGGGTGGCGCGCGGATCTTTCCCTGTATAATCCTCGGGTGTCGCGAAGGGGATCTGCGCCTTCGCGACAATGCTTGCAGGACCACGAGCATGAGTCAGAATCTCAGTCGACGTGATTTCCTGAAATTGGGCGGGTTGGTGCCGTTGAGCCTGGCCTCACCCCAGCTACTTAAGATGCTCGCGGCATTTGGCTCTACCCAGACGGCCGGTCAGAACGTCCTGGTGGTGGTGTTCGATGCGTTCTCGGGCTTGAACCTCTCGCTGGCCGGCTACGCACGCGAGACCACTCCCAATCTGGCCCGGCTGGCCTCGCGCGCCGTCGTCTATCACAATCACTACGCCGGCAGCAACTTCACGACGCCCGGTACGGCCACCCTGCTCACCGGTACTCTGCCGTGGACGCACAGGGCGCTGCAGGCCAAGAACCTGGTCACCGCGCCGTTCCAGCAGCAGAACCTGTTCGGCGTGTTCCAGGACTACTACCGCATCGGATATTCCCACAACGGCTGGGCCAACATTCTGCTGGAGCAGGCGCGCGCGGGCATGGATGAGCTCGTCGCGTGGAAGACGCTCTTCCTCGGATCCTACGACAGCTTCCTGCACAGCCTGTTCGTCAACGATAACGATATTGCCTCCGTAAGCTGGACGCGCAACGTCAACATCAAGTATGAGGGCTACGCGTACTCCTTGATGTTCTCGCACCTGCATCGTGTTCTGCAGGAGAGCCGGGATCCGGCGCTTAAGCGCCTGTTCCCGCGCGGCATTCCGTCCACGGGCGATGTGAGCAGCCAGTTCCTGCTGGAGACCGCTGTGGACTGGATTGGCAGCCGGCTGGCCCGCATCGCCCGCCCGTTCGTCGGATACTTCCATTTGCTGCCGCCGCACGGACCGTACAACACTTCGCACGAGTTCTACAACCGGTTCCGGGACGACGGGCTCAGGCCAATCGACAAACCGGCAGACATCTTTAGCGAGGAAGTCTCGTACCAGACGCTGCTCAGGCGCCGCACTGATTATGACGAGTTCATCCTGTATGTCGACCGGGAGTTTGGAAGATTCTACGATGCCCTGCAGGCATCCGGCCTGCTCTCCAACACATGGGTTGTGCTTACCTCCGACCACGGCGAGATGTTCGAGCGCGGCATCAGCGCGCACAGCACGGAGGCCCTGTACGAGCCGGTGATCCGCATCCCCCTGATGATCTTCGAGCCGGGCCGCAAGGCGGGCATGGACATTCATGTTCCCACCAGCGCCGCAGATGTTCTGCCCACTCTGGCGCATGTGACCGGCAAGCCGATCCCGGTCTGGACGGAGGGCCTGATCCTGCCGCCCTTTGCGGAGCCCGATCCCAACCGCAGCGTCTTCGCGGTCCGGGCGGCCAAGAACGATCCTTCGGCGCCGCTGAGGCGCGCCTCAACCGCTCTGGTGCGAGGACAGTACAAGCTGCTCTACTTCTTCGGCTACCCCGAGAAGGGCATTGAAGAACTCGTGATGCTCTACGACCTCGCGGCCGATCCGGAAGAAATGACGGACCTCTCCGCTTCGCACGCAGACGTGGCGCGTGTGCTGCTCACCGAATTGAAGGCCCGCATCCGGGAGACGGACCAACCCTACGTCTGACACGCCAGACGAGGTTCGCCGAGGAGGATGCAGAACTCGAACCTCGGCCTGGTGCACCCGAGACCGCGGCTGAGTTGGTGCTCATGAGACCAGTGTGCGATTCGTTTGCCGGTATAATCCCGGCGCGCTGAAAACAGAGCGCAAGGCAAGGAAGGATTGCCAACACTCATCCTGGGACGCTATACACGGCAGGGACTGTGGTCGCTCTTCTTGATGTGCGCCCTGCCGCTGCACGCCTGGACGCTGCTGCTGGCGTTTCGCGATCTCTCATGGCTGACGGATCGAACGAATGCGTGGGATGCGTTGGGCGTTCTGTGCTACGGACTCTTGTTCGCTCTTGTGGAAAGTGCGCTGCTGTTCCTGATAACCGTGCTCCTTGGCCTGCTCATCCCGAAGCGCTGGGAGCCGGATCGCAGGATCGCGCTGCTGGCGGGATTTGTCTTGGTGCTTGCGGCGTGGGCGATGCTGGCCCAACTGTTCTTCCTGGCGAACGTGCGCCTTCCGGACGGCATGATCGCATTCCTTGTGCACAGCGGTCGTCCGTTGCGCGTGATCTATGGGACGCTGTTGCTC
>JAZDHO010000035.1:0-13591 GCA_043805815.1 Chloroflexota bacterium | reverse complement strand
ATCATGTGTCCATCAGTTGACAAACGGAATGGAGAGGAGCAAGCCATGCTGGACACACGCAACCCTGGCTTGCCCACAAAGTTGGCGGGATACCGCCGGTGCTGCAAATGACGGAGGCTCAGCCATGAACCAGTACTTCCTTGAGGTGAGCAGCAAGCAAAAGCTCAAAGAACTACGCCGCGAAGGCATCACCGGCCAGGCACATCACCGCCTGAATCCACGTGCCCGCCTGGCACTGCCAAGCTATCCGAAGCTCGTGGCGCTCACGGTTGCGCTCCTGGGTGTCGTGGCGATCCTGACACGCTGACCGCGCCAACGGCAGAGCGCGGCAGGGGTTGTGCCCCCGCAGCCTGCACATGCCGAAGCACCATCCGGCGAGGTGCCGTGCCTGAGAGGAACTTCACAGGTTCTCCTCCACAGGCACAAGCCAAACCCGCACCAGGATGTCCCTGGTGCGGGTCTCTTTTTCGCCGCAGAACCAGAGGCGCCGTCTCTCCCGCGCTAGGAACCCTGCATGATTCGGATCCCAAGAAGCACTGGATGGACGCATGTTTGTCGAGGTCAGCCGCCGATCCAAGTTTTAAGGGATCCGCTTCAGGGTTGGTGTATAGTATGCAAACGGGGGAGAGCGTGCAGCGAAAGGAGCGGTAATGCCTGCTATTCGCCGATTGCGAACCCTGTTGTCTATCCTGGCACTGGCTATCCTGGGCTGCAGCTTCAGTGTGGACCTGGGCACGCCATTGCTGTTCCGCCAGGATCACGTGGCGACAATGGTGGCGCAGACCCTGGAAGCCTTCACGCAGCAGGCCCTGTTGGCGATTCCAACGAGCACGCCCTTGCCCAGCGCCACCGCGACGCCCAGCCAACCCCCGCTGCCGGCCACGCTCAGTGTCAGCGCCGCCACAGAGTGCCGGTCCGGCCCCAGCGGCAAATATGGCCTTGTGATCACCATCCGCCCCGGAACGATCGTGACAGTGGTCGGCAAGGATGTGCCCGACAACTATTGGATCATTGTCGTGCCCGGCTATCCGGCCAGCGTCTGCTGGCTTTCAGGGCAATATGCGCAGCTGCGCGGGGACACCGCCAATTTGCCGTCGCCGGCTACGCCGCAGCCGTCCATGTATGTCCTGAGCGAGCCGCGCAACCTGCGGATCTCATGCTCCAGCGCGGATGACGACTGGACCGTGGTCCTCAGATGGACGAACACGGAACCCGATCAGGCCGGGGTGCGGGTCTTCAGGAATGGCCGGCAGATCGCCACGCTGGGCAGCGGCGCCCGCTCGTACACCGATGCCTCCGTGCATCACCGCCGGCAGCGTTCGCTCACGTACGGCGTGCAGGCATTCAACGGCAAGTGGGTCTCCAGCATCGTGGGCATCAGCCTGCGTCGCTGCGATTAGCGCGTGGCTTCTTCGCCGGACACCGCAGGGGGCTTCTGGGAGAATTCATCCGATCCGTTCCGCGCGTTCAGCCGCGGTGAAGTCCGCACATCTTTCGCCCTCGCCAATCCGGACAGCGCCTACATCCGTGCTTCAACTCCAGATAAGATTGGCCCAAAGGAGACACATCGATGACATCAACGCAAGGAAGACCGGAAATCAAGGTGTACGGTTACAGATGGGTGGTGCTGGCCGCATACGCCTTCATCAGCCTCATGATGCAGGTCTTCTGGATCTGCTATGCACCTATCAACAGGGCAGCCGGTGCGGCACTGGGCGTCTCTGACAATGCCATCGGACTGCTGGCCTTGATCTTCATGTACCTCTACATTCCGTTGGCGCTGCCAGCCTCCTGGGCCATCGACACCTGGGGCTTCAAGAAATCGGTCAGCCTGGGCGCCATTCTGATGGCCGTCTTTGGGCTGCTGCGGGGCATATTCACCCAGGATTACACGCTGACGCTGATCATGACCATTGGGATCGCCATCGCACAGCCGCTCTTCTTGAACTCCGGAACCAAGATGGCTGCCAACTGGTTCCGCCTGGAGGAACGCGCCACCATCGTCGGTCTCGGCGGCATGGCCACGCTGCTGGGCATTGTCATCGGCCAGATCGCCACGCCCTTCATGCTGGAGGCCTGGGACCTGAGCACTACCATGCTCATCTACGGCATCCTCGGCGTCTTATCCGCGCTGATCTTTGTGATCTTCGCGAAGGACCATCCCCCGACGCCCGCCGGTCACGAAGAAAAAGCGCTGATGCTGGACGGCCTGAAGCACATCCTGACGATGCGCGATTTCTACCTGCTGGCGTTCATCGTGTTGGTCATAAACGCCGTTTTCAACGGCATCCTGACCTGGGTGGAGGTGATGGTTCGCCCGAGAGGCCTGGATATCAGCCAGGCCGGCCTGATCGGCGGCCTGCTGATGATCGGTGGCATGCTCGGGTTCCTGATCTTCCCATCCGCCTCGGACCGCCTGCGCCAACGCAAACCGGTGCTCATGGTCGGGGCTCTGCTATCCATCCCGTTCCTGGTGATGATGGCCTATGTCAGCGGCTTTGCACTGCTGGCGATCGTAACGTTCCTGCTGGGCCTGACGATCATGGGCGTCTATCCCGTGGCACTGCAATACGCCACCGAGATCTGTTACCCGGCTCCCGAGGGCACATCCATGGGCGTGTTCACCCTGGCAGGGCAGATATCGGTGGTCGCGGTGGGCGCCATGGAATGGTCCAACAAGGTCCACGGCTCATTCACACCGTCGCTGTTGGTGTTTGCCGTATCCATGGCACTGGGTGTGGTATTTGTTTCCATCATGAAGGAATCGAAGTTGATCCGGGCCACCAAGCCAGCCTAGCAGTTTGTCGAATGAATAAGACCCCGGAGGCCCTGGGGACCTCCGAGGTCTGCGCTCACAATCGCAGGAGGATACACCCCTCCCTTCCTCGCCCAAATGCAAGAGCAGGGGCACGATATGTCGTGCCCCTGCGACGACGGTCTTCCAGGTTCGGGACCTCTCCCCTAGGGGAATTGTTCCAACGTGAAGTAGTCGAAATCGGCGGGGGCTTCGCCGTTGTAGCCCTGCACGCCGACCAGGCCGACATAACGCGGCGTGATGCTGCTCTGGTGCGAGCCGATCTCCTTCCAGTTGGAGCCATCGGCACTGAAAGATGCGGTGTAGGTCGTGCCCGCGCGGCGCAGGCGCAGATAGGCCGGGGAGCCGCCTCCCGTGTAGGTCGCGTAGTTGCCCGCGCCGAAGGTGCCGCCCTGGAAGCTATCGAAATACACACATTGACCGGCGCTACCGCCTGCACACGGCGCGTAGGCAGGGCCAAACTGCATGGCGTTGCCCTGGTCCTGATAGACGAGTAATCCTGCCAATTGGAAATTGCTCGCGGGAGTGAAGCGCACGGATGTGCCGATCTCGAAGTTGCCCTGCGGCGCCTCACGCACCAGGAAGTTGCGGACCTGCCCATCATTGATGTTGCTGGGCTGGATAACGATGCGCAAGTGGCCCGGCGTGGAGGTCAGGTTCCAGTGGGTGGGGTCAGCCCCCAGCCATTGCCAACCCGCGGCCAGCGCGCCGTCGAAATCATCCCGGAAGCTAGGGGCGGGCTGCGCCGCCGCGGGCGGCGCGGGCACTTGTGTGTCAAATGCAGGCGTCGGCGGCAACGGCATGGCCGTAGTCTCGGCCGCGCTGGGAAGGCCGCAGGCCAGCATCGACACAAGCAAGGTGCTCAGGGCATACAAGAATCGTGGACGCATTGTCACCTCTCTCGTTTGATCCCACCCCAATTATGCCTCAAATGGTCGTAAGTGCCGCCCGCTGGATGGGAGGTCCGGCCATGCGGGCGCATGCTTGCTTGTGTTTACCGCTGGGTTGGCTCCACGGTTCGCTGCAAGGCCTGCGGACACCAGCCTCGAGTGTGCGCTCTGGCACAGGTGCGCTCCGCTTGTGTGGTATGCTCCTGCTCTTTGTGTCAAAGGGGCAATCCGCATCAACAGGAGAACTTGTGCTTTCAAGCAACGCTTCACCCTCGACCACCGCCTGGCTGGCTCTTGGCGCCGCTGCCGTCACCTTGCTCGGTCTGGCGCTCCTGATCATCATGGCCGTATTCGGCGAGCCCTTCGGCATGCTGAACGACATCTGCATCGGCATCGCCGCCGTGCTCAGCGCGGCTCTGGCGTTTGTGCTCTACCCGGTGCACTACGCGCGCAGCCCGCAGTTCGCGATCGCCGGTTTGATCCTGACCATCGCCGGCGCGGTCATCGTCGTCGCGGGCTCGGTACTGAGCATCTCGGGCACCACGGGCTTCATTCTGGCCGGCCTGTACATGATGGTTGGCAACGCGCTGATCGGATTGTGGCTGCTGGGCCTGAACTACGGCAGCCCGTGGCCGCACGGACTGGTCACGTTTGGACTGATCACGGGCGCGGTCATGGCTCTGGGCCTGGCGGCGATCCCCGGCATCTTCATGGGCACTGATTCGTTCGAGACTTCCTCGTGGCTCACGTGGGTGGGACAGATGGGCTTCTTCGGCTGGGCTATCTTGTACCCGATCTGGTGCCTGCGGTTGTGGCACACGCTGCGGTTGGCGTAGGCCGGCGCCCTGCGAAGCCCTGCGGCGCTGGGGCTCACCCCTTGCGCGGGTCGTGGATCTGCGGGAGGCCTGGAGGGCTGGGACGCACGATCACCAGCGCGAGTTGGCGCGCATATTTCTCCAACTCGCCGCGGGTCGGTGACTCGGATAGGCCTTCCGATCTCAGGATCGCTCCGACCATCTTCGGATGCCGGCGCAGCCTCAACTCGAGGAAATCGGTAATCCGGCCCGCATCGGTGACCGGCTCGGCCGTACCCTCAAACTCGCGCGACCCCACGCGAACCTTCACACAGGGGCTGGCAAGTATGTTGCGGAACCAGTCTGCCTTGTGCCCGCGGGCCGAGGCGACATAGATCGCGCCATCCAGCTCCTCGTATTGCAGGGGCGTGACACGGGGCAGTCCGCTCTTCCGGCCAGTGGTGGTGAGCAGCAGCACGATGCGCCCAAGCACTGGCGCCATGCCCCAGGCGTACAGCAGCCTGATGAGCCGCGTCGGCGGCGGGCGCAGTCGGGCTGTTCTGTGTTTCACGGGGTCAGGCTCGGCTGTCATGCCTTCGCCTTGATGGCGCGGACGACCGCATAGGGGCCGGTATCGATCACCTTTTGTCCCTGCGCCACCTCCACGAAGCGCGAGGCATAGCTGTTCTCGCGCAGCACGATGATGAACATGACGTAGCCCAGGAAGACCAGCACATCCGCTGCGATCACAACCTCGGTGGGGACATGCGACCATCCGAAGCGGATGTCGAGGCTCGGTATGATGAAGGAAAAAGCAAACCAGAGCAACGAGAGCTTGACCATCAGGGTCTGTTCCTTCTCGCGCTCGCGTGTGCGCATCCTGCGCTCAAGCAGCCCAGGGTCTTTGCGCAGCAGATACACCGGCAGGCCCAGCATGGGGATGATCAGGACGGCCAGCCACACCCACGCCTGCCAGTAGCGGATGGTGCCGGCAGGGATGAAGAACATGGCTGCCGGCCGGGCGAATCCCAGCAGAAACCGGATGGCGACCAGCTTGAAGAGTTGCGCGCGGGGCATCGTGGTGTCGGACGTGATCTACCCTCCGCTTTGATGGAAGGCGAGTGAAATCAGCACAGGCGCTCTCGATTACCACACTCCCGGGATGAGGCGATGTCTGACCTTGTTCATGTACTCCGGATATCCCGGCAACTCCCTGCCCAGTACCTGCTCTTCGTTCCGGATGCGCGCAACGAGAATGGGAATGATGAGCGGCGCGGGGAGAAGAGCCCAGTATGAGCCCAACGCCAACGGGGTCATGAGGTACATCAGCATCACTCCCAGGTACATGGGGTGACGGACGACGGCATACGGTCCGCTGCTGATGACCTTCTGGTCCTGCTCCACCTCAACCACGCGGGAGGTATAGGTGTTCTCGCGGAACACCCAGAACACTCCGAAGTAACCGAGGAGTACCAGGACGTCGGCCGCGAGTACGAGGGCTACAGGCACATTCGACCACTCAAAGCGGCGATCAAACCCCGGGAGCAGGAACATCACGAAGAACCAGACGAACGAGAGTTGTACGATCAACTTCTGTTCAGCCTCGCGCTCCTTCATGCGCATCCGGCGCTCCAGCAGCGCGGGATCATGCCGGATCAAGTAGCGAAGGACAATAGTGATCGGCAGGAACAGGACGACGATGTAGACCCAGGCCTCCCAGAAGTCCAGTGTTCCGGCCGGCAGGAAGAACATGGCTGCAAGGACGATCAATCCGCCAACGAAGCGGACGATGATCATCTTCGCAAGCTGCGCCGTTGAGAGCTGGCTTTCCGTCATTGCATGTCCCTCCCCATCCAGGCGGACCGTCGTCGGTCTGCACATACTTATCTACGCAGCCCCCCCACGTCGGTCCGCGAGCCATCGAAGGCAGCGTATCCAAAGGCTGTCCCCTCACCTGGATTGTACCCGCGGTCACAAGCGCCTCATTGGGCGACCAATGGCGCTGTGGAGACGCGCCCCCTTCACGCCAACCACCCCTGATTTTCGCGATCTCAGGCGGAGGGGGCACGTCTGATCAGCCATCAACGATCGGCTGTCGGCATTCAGCAATCAGCAGCATAAGAAGTGCAGTGCCCTGGGCTGGCTTCGCGAGCGCGCCTGGCGAAAAGAGGCAAGCTTGCTTCGTCGGGGAAGAGCGCGCCCCTCCTCCCAATGACGTGTGAGGCCAGGCTACTTCGCCGCCTTCTTCATCACCTTTACGGACTCGCGGACGAGCTTCTTCAAAGTGGGCAGGTGCACATCATCCAGGCGCCTGATGTACAGGCAGGAGCCTCCCGTCTTGTACTTGCCGAGCTTGCCCATCAGGTCGGCATAGCGCTGGAAGCCCGGCATGATGTAGAGCGTAAGGTTCTGTTTGCGGGGCGAGAAGCCTACCAAGGGCCAGTCGCCCTCCCGGCCACTCCGGCCCTTGTAGTGATAGCTACCAAAGCCGACGATGCTGCTTCCCCACATTTCGGGCTTCGCGCCGGCAGCTTCGTGCATCATCTTCACGATCGCTTGCGCATCCGCCCGCTGGCGAGGATCCTTGATCTTTGCCAGGAAGTCCTTCACGCTTGCCTTATTGCGCTTGGTCTTCAGCTCAGCCATTGTTACTCCCGATTTGTTTGCACTCAGCCATCAGCGGCTAGGAATCATGAGCTCGCGGTCAGCGAAGCACATTGTACAGCCCTTCTCGGTGCTGAGCCTGCGCGCGGGGCGGGCCTCATGGTAGCGTTATGGAGTTGCACCTCCTCGGCACGGCCAGGGAGACCCCGATGGGCAACGGCATGGCGCTGTGGTTGGCCGCCGCTGCCGCGTCCCACTGGTAGAATCTGGTCTCGAGACTCTCCTGTGGATGGATGCTCTTTGAATGCCCTGGCGGCTTCTGTGAAGCAATGGATCGCCCGATCAGTCCTGGTCTTGAAAGGCCTGAGTGCAGCATCTGTTCTGGGTTGGGCGGTTCCACTGGCGTTGTTTTGGATCTTGCTGAACCTCAGGCTTCCCTACTCCATCAGCCGGCCGCTATCCACGTATTCAAGCGTCTTGTTCCTGTTTGTGCTTGGCGGCTATTACCTGGTGTTTCGGCCCAGGTCGGCCATCGGCATTCTCGCGGGCCTGGCGTTGACCATGCTGCTGGTTGGGCTGAGCGTTTCTTTCCTGTGGACTTCGGCGTACACGGACAATGGCATCATCGGCGGTCTGCTTCCCCATAAGGATGCCAAGAACTACTATTTTGGCGCGTTGCAGCTGCTAGACGGCCTGCCGATTCGCGCCGGGATCCATGCCGTCCGCCGACCGTTGTTCTCGGGCCTTCTGGCGACCCTCCTTCTTCTCACCGGCGGCAACCTCAAGCTGGTGACGGCCGTGCTGGCGCAGCTGGCCGCGTTCGGGTTGTTTGCTTCGGCACACACCATTCGCAATTCATTCGGGCCGGCCGCGGCCGCGCTGTACGCGTCACTGATGCTCTTCCATATCCAACCCAAACTCGGATACAACCTGAGCGAGCTGCCGGGATTCACGCTGGGGTGCCTGGCGTTCTCGATTCTGTGGATCGCAGCCTCACGCCGGAACTGGACGCTGATCAGCCTCGGGCTGGCCACATTGATGACCGCCATCACGACGCGCGCCGGCGCGTTCCTGGTTTTCCCTGCCATCGCGGTATGGTGCGGATGGATCTTCCGCGGCGCGCGCCGGTACTCTGCAACGGCTGCCGTCATTTCTGCCGGAGGGATCGCGCTGCTGTACCTGCTCGTCAATCAAACGTTGTCGAGGTTGCTCAATGTTGACCTCACCGATCAGTGGGGCAGCTTTGCCTATGCCATCTACGGGCAGGTGCACGGGGGCACCGGCTGGCACAGCGCCATCGACGATCTGCAGACGACGCAGGCCTCTGTTGTGGTGACGGCCGCCTGGCAATACTTTCTTGCGGATCCGCGGTCGCTCCTGATCGGGGTTGCCAGGTCCTACCGGGATTTCTTCCTCCCGGGCGACCTGATGATCTTTCCCTTTGGCTCCGTGCACGAGCCGCCATGGCCGAGCTATCTGCTGTGGGCGGGGACCATGCTGCTCCTGCTGCGCGGGCTCATCGGCTCGCTCAGGGGTTATCGCCTTGCCCGCGCCTCGCTGCTGCTGGCGTGCTTTGCCGGGATCATGCTCTCCATCCCGTTCCTGCCCCCTGTGGATGGAGGCGCCCGCTTCCACGCGAGCAGCGTGGCGTTCCTCTTCGCTTTGACGGCGGCCGGCCTGGCGCGCGCCGGTGCATGGCTCGAACCGAGCCCGGAGGCCAGGCCGTTGACCCACAGCGGCCTTTCGTTGGCCGCGGGCAGCGCGGTGATCTTGCTGATGATGGCCACTATTGCCCCGATCGCGATCTACCGGCTTACGCCGCCCCAGACTGCCGTCCCGCCCGTCTGTCCCGCCGACCAGGAGTCGTTCGTGGTCCGGACGCAGCCCGACAGCTATGTCGATGTCCTGCCGGGCGCGACGAACGGGTGCGGCGTGGTACCACGGATATGTCTGGCGGATTTCGACAAGAACGCGACCGACAAGGCCAACGATGATGTCGTCCAGGCGATGCTGGAGGCGGCCAAGGCCTCCCCAGGCGGAATCCGAATCATTCCAGCCATGAATCTGCTGGACCACAGGTTCAGCTACTTCATCAGCCCGATCCGCGGCATGCCGGCGGCGCCTTCCGGCCAACAGGTCTCTGGCTGCGCCGCGCTAATCGAGACGAGAAACTCGCGTCTGTATCAGATCGAAAGCCAAAGCCCGCCGGCTGCCGGCACCGACCAGTAACGCCCGCGGCACGCGATCCGGCCCAAACCCTACCCCGCCAGCTCCGCCAGCAGCACGTCGAGCGCCACGTCCAGCGGCATGCGGCCGGTCTTGGCGCCCTCGTCGATCTCCAGCAGCCGGTGATAGATCATTTCCAACCTCGGCATGGTGAAGCCGCGCGCCTGCCCAAGGGCTTTCTTCGCCACGAAGGGCTGCGCGCCGAGAGCCTTGACGGCCTCGGCCTCGCCTCCGCCACCGTCCAGCACCTCGCGCGCCAGCAGTACAAGCCGGAACTGCCGGATGATCATGCCCCAGGTGCTGAACGCATCCTGGTTTTCCAGCAGGCGGTGCAGCAATCGCTGCGCCTGCCTGCTTCTGCCTGCGGCCAATGCGTCCAGCATCTCAAAGACGTCCGGCGCGGCGGTGAGCGGGCTGAGCGCCTCCACATCCGCGGCGGTGACGGGGCGGCTCCAATTGACGTAGGTTAGGAGTTTGGTCACTTCTTGCGCGGCCTGGCGCGTGTCGGTGCCGACCATGTCGGCCAGGCGTGAGGCCGCGGCGCCGGCGATCTCGCCGCCCTGCGCCTTCGCATACTGGATGATCCAGCCGGGCATATCGCGGTCGGTGGGGAGCGCGTAGCGCTCAAGCTCCAGAGCCCGCTTCTGCATCCACGCGATCAGCCAGTGCCTGGAATCTTCGGTCTCCTGCCTGGCCTTGTTCCACGGGAATTTCACCTCGAGGGCTTCCCACATCACGAGCCGTGTCGTCGGCGGGACGCGCTGGAGAGCCAGGAGGAATTTCTGCCGCGCTTCTGCCTGGGACTCGGCAGCGGCCCTAGTGCTTGCCTGCCCCTGGGCGGCCTCTCCGTTTTCCGCCTCGCCCGCTTTGGGTTTTGGCCTGGCAAAGCGCGCCGATGGATTTGCCAGAATGACGAGCCTGTGTTTCGCCATGAAAGGCAGCGCGTTCACCGCATTGACCCAGTCGTTCTCGGTCATGGTGCGGGCGTCAAGGTGCGCGGTGTTCATCTGCGCCTCGGAGGCGTCTGCAAATATGGAGGTGAACTCACGCAGACGCCGCGCGATGGCGTATTCGTCGTCGCCGTAGAGGAAGAGGATGTTCGAGCTGGCTACCATACGAGCGCGACGAGCAGGACCCCCACCGGCCTGCGGCCACCTCCCCTAAATGCACGTCCAGGGCGCGGAGCCCGAAATCGCGCGGCCACGTGCATTTGGGGGAGGAAGGAGGGGGTGATGAAGTTGGAGCCTATGGGCATGAGCAACGCATTCGACGCATTGACACGACGTGTCGGGGCTTTACGCGCCGCGCGTCACCACCCGGTGCGCGGTGAGGCGTCCGCGCAGGGAGTGCCGCACCTCCCGGAGGCGCAGCCCGCCCATGTCTGCATCCGTGGTGAACTTCTGTTGCAGCAGCGGTCCCAGGGGGCGGCTGAGGGCCATGCCGAGCAAGGCGAATGCCAGGGCGATCGGAAGCCGCAGCATGTGCCCGAGCGTGGAGCGCGCGCCGCGCATCACGAGCCAGCCGAAGGTCGCGCCCAGCAGCGCCGAGGTGGCGAGGTTGGTCCCGCAACCGGGGTGGATGGCCAGATCGCGTTCGCCGAGGCGCAAGCGTCCCAGGGCCTCGGTGGCAGCATCGGCAACGGCCTCCAGCGGCACATCGCCCATGATGAAGAAGCCCGTGGGGTTGGAATGTCCGCCCAGCATGCGGTTGGGATACTTGTGCGCGAGCACATGCAGCGTTGCATGCTCCAGCGCATGGTTGCGCCGGGTTGCTCCGACAAACGGAAGATCAAGGATCGAATTGGCCATGGAAGGATTATACCTGTGTGCCGCATGCAGATCTCGCGGAAGACCGCTGGTCTTGTATTCCCTCGCGAACGGCGTATACTGAATCCGGCTGTTGTTCGGATGGCCGTCCGTATTCTTGGGCCCCATCACAAAGGGGTGACTGGAACCGGGAAAGCGAACATTCACCGAAAAGGAGGCTTGCATGAAACCCAGCACATTGTTGCTTCTGAATGCGATCTTGTCCATTGCCTTCGGCCTTGCCTTTGTGCTTGCACCCGCTGCCGTCGGCATGATGTATGAGCTGCCATCCACGCCGGGCGGAGATCTCGCCAGTAGGTTGTTGGGCGCGGAGCTGCTCGGTGCCGGCTTGCTGAGCTGGCTCGCCAGGAACATGTCCCTCGCGGACTTGCGGAAGGCAGTACTCCCTGCCCTCCTGCTTCCGACTGTCGTCGAGCTGATCGTCTCGATCATGGCAATGCTCTCTGGCGTGCTTGGCTCCTCCGGCTGGTCCAGCGTCGTGATCTACCTGCTGTTTGCGCTGGGCTTCGGGTATTACCAGTTCGTGGCACCCTCCAAATCCTAATTCGAGGTCCGGGAGGATCCTGCCCGGCGCAGCGAACTTCGATCCAACCCGGCGACGGCGCGGCCGCCGGCACAAACGCTGCGGGCACGATAGAATCGACATTCATGCGGGCCTGGCGCCTGTATGCCAGCGCGTCCGACGGAGACGCAACCTGCCGTTCAGCGAGCAGGTTGAACCTGCAGGCCAGTGAGACGGCGCGCAATTAACAGAGGAGAGGCGTTTATGCCTGATCCAGGCCCTGAGTTCGGCGCGGGTCTTGCAAGACGGATGCGGGAAGAATCCATCATCTGGTTCACGACGGTCAGCCCGGAGGGCGTGCCCAGCCCCAACCCGGTGTGGTTCCACTGGGACGGAGAGTACATCATCGTGTACAGTCAGCCGGCATCGTTCCGTGTGCGCAACATCAAGAACAACCCGCACGTGGCGTTGACGCTGCAGGGCGTGGACGGGCTGGGGAACAATGTCGTGATCATCAACGGCGAGGCGGAACTCAAGCCGAATAATCAAACCATCCCCGACGCCTACTGGAAGAAGTACAGGAAGTTGCTCCAGGACATGACTGCCGAGGGGATGACAGCATCCTACAACGTCGAGATCCGCGTCAGGCCCACGCGGATTCGGGTAGAGTAGCTCGCCCTCTCCTTGTGATCTTGCTGTGCGGAGTACTTGTCCTTCTCCTGCGCGTCATCTGACGCTGTCATTCCTCTGACCCCCGATCCCAAATTGTCGATCTGAAATCGGCGATTCCCTCAGCCCTTGTCTTTCGCCTGAAACGTCTCGAGCAGGTGGATCAGGATCAAGTCCGTGAAGGCGTTGACGCCGTGCAACACGTCGCCCCAGGCCCTGCCCGAGGGCACGTTGGCCACCTGGTAGACGTCGATGACCGACTGCAGCAGTGCGTCGCGGAAGAACAGGAAGGCCCGGGCCGCGTCGGCGGGGCGCATGCCAGAGCGCTGGGCGCGGGCGGCATATTCATAGCCGATGGCGCGCGCTTCGGCCTGGCCGTCCTCACCGCCCGCGGCGATGTAGCGCATCAGCCCCTGGAACAGCGTCTGCGCCGACTCGCGGTACTGCTTGCGAGCCTCGTCATCCAGCTTCCTGTACCAGGCTTCCTCGGCCAACTGCCCTTCGGAGATCTTTAGACGGATGCTGCGCAGCGCGGCCTGCACGACGCTCGCCGGATCAACGGCGTCCGTACCGCGCGAGGTGCTGGCCCAGAGTTCCACCTCGCCGCGCTTGAAGCGCCGGTGGCCGCCCCGGGTGCGGTAGACCGGCAGCAGGCCCTTATCCGACCAACTGCGCACGGTCCCGGGATGCACTCCAAGCAGCGCGGCAGCCTGTTGCAGAGTCAGCCACTCGTCTTCCATGTGAAATCCTGCATGATTCTACTGGATAAGCTCGCTCAGAGCGGCGCACGTTGACAAGCCGGGCCCGGCGCCCCGCCTGCGGTACTATGGACGCCGTTTGTGCGCGCCCACACGCTGCCATGGAGCCCCGATGCCTCGCACCCTACTGCCAGTGCTCGCAATGATTCTCGTTACCCTGCCTTGCGGCCTGACGCCCGGCCGCCCGGAGGCTGCGTCCACACGGCTGGCATCGCTGGGTGCAGATCGGGGCACGTATCACAGTGCGGCCGGATTCTCGATCCAATATCCGACGGCATGGCTGCGGCTCGATACGGGCGACTATCCGATCGTGTTTGCGCTGCAGGCGACCTCAGGAACGAATCTGATCGAGAAGCGCATGGAGATCGATGTGCGGGAGCATGCAGCCGACTGCAAACAAGCGGCCTACGGCGGCGAGACGGCGGGCGGCTCAAGGGAGCCCGTGGTGATCAACGGCGCGGAGCTCCTGTACCAGATCGGAGCCGGAATCGCGGCGGGCAACATCTA
>JAZDHO010000034.1:0-3514 GCA_043805815.1 Chloroflexota bacterium | reverse complement strand
AGGCCGAATCGCTGTCGGCGCTGCTGCATCATCGCGGTCTGCCGGATCTGCTCCAGAACTCGCGCCATTCCGCAGTGGTCCAAGCAGGGCGCGGCTCCCGTCCGCAAGCAGCACATTGGCCGAGACGAGATGATCCGCCGTCATCCCGTACAGGATAGAGTGCGCGCCGGTGGCATTGTTCGCCACGACCCCACCCATGGTCGCCCGCTCTGCCGAGGCCGGATCCGGACCGAACTGCAGTCCCAGCCGCCTCACCTCTCTATTGAGGTCTGACAGCACAACCCCTGGTTCCACCCGAGCGATTTGTCGATCGGGGTCGATCTCCAGGATTCGATCAAGCCAGCGGGAGCAATCCACCACGATGCCCGCACCGATGGCTTGGCCTGCCAGCGACGTGCCGGCGCCTCGGGGAACCAGCGGCACGCGGTACTTCGCCGCCGTTTCGACGACCGCCTGAAGGTCATCTTGCGTACGCGGGATAACTACGCCGAGCGGCTCGATCTGGTAGATCGATGCATCGGTGCTGTATAGGATTCTGCTGGGAAGATCCAGCCGAATGTCGCCAGAGAAACGCCTTCGCAGTTCTGCGGCGAAATCCGGATTCAGAGGCATGTGCTGGCTTACTTGGCTTTGCCCTGGTTGGCGACGGCTGCCGCCGCCTTCGCCACAGCCTCCGCGTCGCCCAGGTAGTAGTGCCGCTCGGGTTTCATCTGCTGATCCAACTCATAGACCAACGGGATGCCGGTTGGGATGTTCAGCTCGGGAATATCCTGGTCTGAGATGCCATCCAGGTATTTCACCATCGCGCGCAGGCTGTTGCCGTGCGCCGCAACCAGCACGCGCCTTCCGCTGCGGATCATGGGCGCCAGGGTGCCGTGCCAGTAAGGCAATACTCGCTCGAGTGTGATCTTCAGGGACTCCGTGGCAGGCACCTGCTCAGGCGCCACCGAAGCGTAGCGCGGGTCGAAACGCGGATGCCGTTCGTCAGCAGGTTCCAGCGCCGGCGGCGGCACGTCATAGCTCCGGCGCCACAGCTTGACCTGCGCTTCACCAAACTTCACGGCCATCTCGGCCTTATTCAATCCCTGGAGCGCTCCATAGTGCCGTTCATTCAGCTGCCAGGCATTCACAACCGGGATCCATTCCAGCTGCATGTCTTCGAGCACTATCCACAGTGTCAGGATCGCGCGGCGCAAAACGGACGTGTAGGCGATATCGAAGACGTATCCGCCCTCCCGCAGCAGCCTTCCGGCGGTCAGGGCCTCGGCGCGGCCTTGTTCAGTCAGTCCGACGTCAGTCCAGCCCGTGAACCGATTCTCAAGATTCCACGTGCTCTGCCCGTGTCGGAGCAATACCAGTCTATTCATTGCGGCCTCTCTGGGAATGTTTGCGCAATTATAATGCGCCGCCCTTGCTGTTTCATCGGCTTGCACATAGAATGGAGCCATGCCCGAAGACCTCACGCCGATTCGAAGGCAGTACCTGGAGATCAAGCGGGAGTATCCGGGCACAATTCTTTTCTTCCGGCTGGGGGACTTCTACGAAACATTCGACGAAGACGCCGAGATCACGGCACGCGAACTGGATATCGTCCTTACCTCCCGCCCCATCGGCAAAGGCCAGCGCGCGCCGCTTGCAGGTATCCCCTACCATGCGGTCGACAACTACCTGGCGCGGCTGATGCAGAAGGGATACCACGTGGCCATCTGCGAGCAGATGGGCCAGGAGCCGGTTGGCGGCATCTTCCCGCGCAAGGTGGTGCGCGTGGTGACACCCGGAACCATCATTGAGCCGGGGCTGCTCCATGGGGACGCGAATAACTACCTTGCCTCTGTTGTGATCTCCGATCCCCTTCCTGGAAGTCCTGCGACCGCGCCAGTCCTGGCTGCGGTGGCCCATGCGGACGTCACCACGGGCGAGTTTGCGGTCATCGAACTGCCGCTTGACTCACTTACCGCCGAGCTCAGCCGCCTGCGGCCTGCCGAGATCATTCAGCCGGACGGGCAGCTGTTGCCCGAAGCCTCCACAAGTCATATCACGGCGTGGCCGGTATGGCGCTTTGAGCCGGGTAAGTGCGAGCAGGCGCTGCTTGCGCAGTTCAAGGCCGCCACTCTGGATGGCTTCGGGCTCAAGGGCCGCCTCCTTGCCACGCGCGCTGCCGGCGCAATCCTGCAGTACTTGGAGACGACGCAGCCGGATGCGCTGCGACTCCTTCAGGGACTGCGGACGTATCACCTCGGCGAGTTCATGGTCCTGGATGGTCCGACGCGCCGAAACCTGGAGCTGGACGAGACCTTACGGGGCGAACGGCGAGGATCGCTTCTCGGCCTGCTGGATCGAACGGTCACTCCGATGGGCAGGCGGCTGATTCAACACTGGGTCAATCAACCCTTGCTGGACATCGGCAAGATCCGCGGCCGGCAGGACCACATCCAGTCGTTCGCGCAGCAGGGAATGCTCCGGGCAGAACTGCGTGCAGCGCTCAAACCACTAATAGACATCGAGCGGGTCACCAATCTGATCCTGGCTGGTCACGCGCAGCCGCGGCACCTCGTAGGATTGCGGTCGACGTTGGAGACCCTTCCAGGTATCGCCACGCTGATGGCGGGCCGCGCGGGAGAACATGGCGCGGCAGGACCCGCTGCTCCGCAGGCGCGAGCATCCGACTCCGAATTGAGCCCTTTTGAGTCGGAACTCGAGCTGCTTCGAACATCGATCAGCGACGATCCGCCCGCCACGCTGCAGGACACCGGTATCATCCGGGCCGGTTACTCCGAGGAACTCGACGGCGTGATTGCGGCCTCCCAGCATGCCCGCGATTGGATTGCGAACCTTGAGTCAGTGGAGCGCACGCGCACCGGCATCAAGAGCCTCAAGGTCGGCTATAACAAGGTCTTCGGCTACTACATCGAGATCTCGCGCGGCGCGGCCGATAGGGCGCCGGAGAACTACATTCGCAAGCAGACCCTGGTGAACGGTGAGCGCTTCATCACGCCGGAGATGAAGGAGTATGAGACCCTTGTCCTGAACGCCGAAGATCGCATTCATGAGATCGAGGGGCGTCTCTTCCGGGATGTGTGCGCGACCCTGGCGAAGTCCGGCGTTCGGCTCTTGCAGGCTGCGCGCGCCGTTGCTGAATTGGACGTACTGGCATCCCTTGCCGACGTGGCCGCCGCCTCGAACTACATCAGGCCCGAGATCACCGCGGAACCGGGCATGGACATCCGCTTAGGGCGACATCCAGTCGTGGAACAGTTGCTTCAGGGCGATCGCTACGTGCCAAACGATGCAACCTTGGGCAAGGGGGAACTCGTCCGCATCATAACGGGACCCAATATGTCGGGCAAGTCGACGTATCTGCGTCAGGTCGCCTTGATCGCCTTGATGGCGCAAATGGGCTCCTTCGTGCCGGCCGAAGCCGCCCGGATCGGGCTCGTGGACCGCATTTTCACCCGCATCGGGGCCCAGGACGAGATCCACGCAGGACAATCCACCTTCATGGTCGAGATGGTGG
>JAZDHO010000033.1:0-10026 GCA_043805815.1 Chloroflexota bacterium | reverse complement strand
GACCGGCACCTGCTTTGCCGAACCCACCGCCAGGATACCCGCCTCGGGTGGACTGATGATCGCGCTGAAGCTATCGACGTCGAACATGCCAAGGTTGCTCACGGTGAATGTGGACCCTTCGATGTCTTCTGGATGCACCTTGCCACTTCTCGCGCGGCCGGCCATGGCCTTGACTTCGGCCGAGATCTGCCGCACAGGCTTCCGATCGGCATCCCTGCAAACCACGGTCAGGAGTCCGCCCTCAACCGCCACTGCCACGCCGATGTTTATCGCGCCGCGTCGCAGGACATGAGCACCCTGAAAGGCTGAGTTCAGATTCGGATACTCGCGCAGGCAAAGCGCGGTCGCTTTGATCACAAAGTCGTTTACCGACAGCTTCTCATCTGCCGGCATCACCGAGTTCGCCTGCTCGCGCAGGTCCAGAAGCGAGTCCACCCTGTATTCATACGTGACGTAGAAGTGCGGCACCGTGCTCTTCGATTCGCTCATGCGTCGCGCAATGGCCTGTCTCAGCTTTGAGAGCGGCACCGTGGTATCGCTGCGCGCGATGGTCTCAATGGAGGGTATTGGGAACCTGGTAGCCGAAGCGATCTTGGTCATGCCCTGTGAGAGCGCCGCCTCGATGTCCTTGCGGACGATTCGGCCCCCGGGGCCGGTCCCTTGAACACGCCCAAGGTCCATGTTGGCCTCGCGTGCAATTCGTCTCGCAAGGGGCGATGCCCTGCTCGGCCCCGGCGCATCCACTGTCGGCGCGACAGGAGCTGTGGGCGTCGCTGTCGCCGTTGGTGCGGCAGGAGTCGCGGCTGCGGCCTGGCTGGCCGGAGCACCGGCCTCAGCCGGCGCAGGTGTTTCTATCTTCTCGTCCTTGGTCCCGACGATCGCGATCGGGGCGCTGATCGGAACGATGGCGCCCTGTTCGACCAGCAATTTCCGCACGACCCCGCTCGCGGATGACTCGACCTCAACGGTGGCTTTGTCCGTCTCGATCTCGGCCAGCACGTCGCCTTTGTTGATGCTCTCGCCCTCTGCCCGGACCCACCGGATCAGAGTGCCCTCCTGCATATCGAAGCCCAGCTTGGGCATTGTGATCGTTTCGGCCATCAGAGCACCTCTCTCACCGCCGTCAGCACATCGTCGACCTGCGGCAGCGCGGCTTGCTCAAGTGTCCGATTGTATGGCAGCGGGACTTCGTCCTGCGCCACGCGCCTGACGGGGGCATCCACGTAGTCGAAAGCCTCCTCATAAATGCGGCTGGCGATCTCGGAACCCACCCCAAAGGACTTCCATCCTTCCTCCACTACCACAGCGCGGTTTGTTTTCTTGAAGGATTCCAATACGGGCCCCATGTCCAACGGCCGCAGCGAACGCAGGTCTACAACTTCCGCCTCGATACCCTCCTTTGTCAGCTGTTCCGCTGCCTTCATCGATATCTCGAGCCCCTTCGAATATGTCACAATCGTGACGTCCGTGCCCTCGCGCTGGACCTTCGATAGTCCAATCGGCGTAGTGTAGTCTCCGTCGGGCACGTCCCCCCGCACCTGGTACATTGTCGCATGTTCAATGAAGAGTATCGGGTCATTCGAGCGGATAGCGGTCTTCAGCAGGCCCTTCGCGTCTGCAGGCGTGCCTGGCGCCACCACCTTTAGCCCCGGAAAATGCGCGAAGATGGCATCCGGAGTCTGCGAGTGGGTCGCCCCCAGTTGGCGCCCACCCCCGCCGACCGTGCGAATAACCAGGGGAAGTGTGAATTGGCCCCCGAACATGTAGTGCAGCTTGGCGGCCTCGTTCACGATGTGGTCCATCGCAGCAAAGGCGAAGTTGATCGTCATCAGCTCCGCCACCGGCCGCTGCCCAACCAACGCCGCGCCAATCGCCCCGCCGATAATGCCTGCCTCGGCGATGGGAGTATCCAGTACGCGCTCGGCGCCAAAGTGATCATAGAAACCCTTCGTGACGGCATAAGAGCCGCCCCATACGCCAACTTCCTCCCCCAGGATGAAGACTGACGGATCCCGCTCCATTTCTTCCCAAAGCGCCTGCGAGATCGCCTCTCGCATTGTTATGTGTGCCATCTGTTCTCCGCCAGCCCGCCGGGCTGGTTCCGATGTTGAGGTTGACGGTCCGCTATCGATCAGCCCCGCCTGGATGTCAGCCCGCGTAGATGTCCCGGTACAGATCCTCGAGCGTGGGCTCAGGGGACGCTTCCGCGAATTGAACCGCCTTCTCCACCTCGGAAATGACCTGGCTGTCGACCTCGTCAAGCGCCTTGGGGCCGGCGAGCTTGTTGTCGATCAGATACCGCCGGTAGATGCCGACAGGATCGCTCTCCTCCCACTTCTTGACCTCATCCTGCTTGCGATACCGCTCGGGATCGCCCATTGAGTGCCCGCGGAAGCGATAGGTCGTGAACTCCAGCAGAAAGGGCCCGTTGCCGGCTCGGACAACTCCGATGGCTTTCTTCGATGCCTCGTGGACCTTCATCACATCCATGCCGTCAACGCGCTCGCTGGGCATGTCGTAGCCTCGGGCCTTTACCGCGATCGAGGAGACCGCCGAGGCGCGCTCCACCGTGGTCCCCATCCCGTAGATATTGTTCTCGCATACCCATAGCACGGGGAGATTCCACACCTTGCTCATGTTCAAGGCCTCATGGAAGAATCCAATGTTCGTCGCCCCCTCGCCGAACATGCAGATCGTGACGTTGTTCCTATTGGCGTACTTGTCACCCAACGCCATTCCCATGGCGATCGGCAGGTGAGCCCCAACGATGGCGTGCCCGCCCCAAAAGTTCTTGCCGGTGTCGGCCATGTGCATCGAGCCGCCCTTGCCCTTCGACATCCCCGTGGCCTTTCCCAGGAGCTCAGCCATGACCTGGTTCAGCGGGATACCGCAGCTTATGGCCACGCCGTGATCACGGTAGGCGGTGATGACGCGGTCGTTCGGCTGCCTGGCGGCGATCAAGCCGGTGCACACGGCCTCCTGACCGATGTACAGGTGCATGAACCCGCCGATCTTGCCCTGCTGGTAAAGCTCCGCTCCGCGTTCTTCGAGGCGTCGTATCAACACCATCTCGTGATACAACTCCAGTTGCTCTTTCTTGTTCATGAAGACTCCAGTAATTGCTGTGAACAACACCGCAGGGCCTCAGACGTTCTGCCCGGTCCCCCAAGCGCGGCATTATAGCACTGCCCCGAGTCACGCTTCACCGCCGGATCCCGCCATCCGGCACCGCGCCTGGGCGGCCCTTCTCCGCCGCCCAGGGGGGCGACGCGGATGGCACCAAGTCATGCTATCATTCGCCCACACTCTGTAGGAGGAGCGTTGGTGAATGCTCTATTAATCATACTTCGTTTGATTCATATCGTCGGCGGTGTCCTATGGGTCGGCACAGCCCTCCTGAACACGTTCTTCCTTGCACCAACTGTGGCTGCGACGGCAGAAGCCGGCCAGAAGTTCATGGGGCACCTGGTGACCAAGGCACGCCTCACCGCCCGCGTGACACTGGCATCCTATCTGACGCTCCTTTCGGGCGCCTGCCTGTACTGGATAGATTCACAGGGATTCACATCCGCCTGGCAGAGTTCTGGTCCGGGCGTCGGTTTTGGTCTCGGCGCTGCCGCCGGGTTCATAGGCCTGGGATTCGGCCAGCTCGTGGGCAAGAATGCGACCCTTGTTGCCAGGCTGGCAGGTCAAACTGAAGGCACGCCGAGCCTCGACCAGAGCGCCGCCATTCAGAAGGCGCAGACCAGGATGACGTCTGCTGGCCGAATCAGCACCTCGTTCTTGATTGTCTCACTGGTCTTGATGGCCACCGCTCGATATTGGCATTTCTAGACTTTGGGCCTTCATCAGTGAAGTCCCGCCGGGACAGGAGACTGCACGGCTTGACCATACACTAATCCAGCCATGTAGTCCGATCTTCGAATCCCGGTCGCTCGCGCTTCTCTGGCGGAGTCTCTGGGTAGCCCAGGTACAGAAACGCGAGCAACTCCTGATCCGGCGCGAGGCCGAGGAACTCCTTCACCTCCGGATCGCGCGCTGCATCTCCGGTCCGCCAGTATCCAGCCAGACCCATCCCGGTCGCGGCCAGGAGTAGGTTCTCGCACGCCGCGGCCGCGGCGCAGATGTTCTCGATCTCGACCACGCGCGCTTCCGCCGGCCGATCCACGCCCACCGCAACTACTAGCGGAGCTCGCAGCGGCTTCGCCCGTTCCTTGTCCAGGCCCTCGCCATCAACCTGGGGGAACTTCCGCCGTATTGCCTCTGCCATTGCCTCGCCGAGTCGCTCGCGGCCGCTGCCGGTAAGGACCACGAATCTCCAGGGCCTCACCTTGTAGTGATTTGGCGCCTGGACCGCCGCCCCCAGCATCTTTTCGATTTCTGCACGCGGCACCGGGTCCGGCTTGACGCGTCCAATTGACTGACGTGCATAGATGGCCTCAATGACGTTCATTTCTCCTCCGCAAACCTCTCCGACCGGCCGCGCCGTACATTGGCGCGCGCGCCTCCGGCAGAACGTTCCTCATGCTCAATTCCTCTATGCCCGGCTGAACTTGGGCAACTACTCAAGTCTACCCGCATCTCAGCGGGCAAGAGCAGGAGATGAAGCCGCCCCTGCGAAGAGGGGCGGAACATTCTCGCTTTAGCGGCGGGGCGTCCGCCTGCTTGCCTTGGTCGACTTGGTGCGAGCCTGGGCCCTGGGGCGCTTGGATTTGGCTCTTGAGGCTCCTGCCTTGCCGGCGCCATGCGCCCGGAATTTCAGCGCCGCCTGCGCCGCCGCCAACCGCGCGATCGGCACGCGGAATGGCGAGCAGCTGACGTAGTTGTTTCCAATGACATGACACCACTCGATTGACTCGGGATCGCCGCCGTGCTCGCCGCATATTCCCACCTCCAGATCCGGGCGCGTCATCCTGCCCTCGTCGATCGCCATCTTCATCAATCTGCCAACACCCTCGCGGTCCAGCGTCTGGAACGGATTGACCGGGAGGATGCCCTGCTCCACATAGGTTACCAGGAAGTTGCGCTCGGCATCATCGCGCGAGTACCCAAACGTCATCTGCGTCAGGTCGTTGGTGCCGAAGGAAAAGAACTCCGCCAGCTTTGCCACCTCTGCAGCCGTGACCGCGGCGCGCGGGATTTCGATCATCGTGCCGAACTTGTAAGGAAACTTGACAGCCTTCTCGTGCATCACGGCCTTGGCGATGCGCGTCAGCCGCGGCTGGATCCACTCCAGTTCCTTCACCGTGCCGGTCAGCGGGATCATCACTTCTGGTTTCGCCACAATTCCGCGCGTCGTGCAGTCAGCAGCCGCCTCGAAGATGGCGCGGACCTGCATCTCGACGATCTCGGGCATGGCAATGCTCAGGCGCACGCCGCGCAAACCCATCATGGGGTTCGACTCGTGCAGCCCCCGGATCGTCCCCAGCAGCTTCTCCTTCTCGGCCAGACCGCTGGTTTCGCCCTTCACGCGCATTGTGACGACCTCTTCGAAAAGCTCCTCTTCGGACGGCATGAACTCGTGCAGCGGCGGGTCGATCAGGCGGATGATCACCGGCAGGCCGTCCATCGCCTCGAACAGACCGTCAAAATCCTTGCGTTGATGCGGCAGCAGCTCATTCAGCGCCGTCGTCCTTTCGGCCGATGAGCCGGCCAGGATCATGCGCTGCACCACCGGCAATCGCTCGGGCTCAAAAAACATGTGCTCCGTCCGGCACAGACCGATGCCCATGGCGCCGTACGTGCGCGCCCTGCGTGCATCCTTCGGGTAGTCGGCGTTCGCCCAGACTTGCAGGCCCCGCGTCGGCCAGCCCTTCGGCGCGCTGCGTTGCTTGGGCCGACCGCATATCCCGTCCGCCCACGTCAGCAGCGTCATGAGCTCTACCTGCTCTTCGAGCGACGGCTCGGTCATGGCTATCTTTCCAGTGAACACCTGGCCCGAGCCGCCGTCCACTGAAACCCACTCACCCTCCCGCACGGCCGTGTCGCCGGCCGTCATGACCCGCTTGTCCAGGTCGATCTTGATGGCCGCGGCGCCAACCACACACGGGATGCCGAATTGCCGCGCCACCACAGCTGCGTGGGACGTGGCACCGCCCTCACTAGTCAAGACACCGCGCGCCGCGATCATGCCGTGCACATCGTCCGGTTTCGTGAAGGGCCGCACCATGATCACTTCTTGCTTTTGCTCCTTGGACATACGCTCGGCCGTATCGGCGTCGAAGTACACCTGGCCGACGGCCGCGCCCGGGCTGGCATTCACGCCCGTGGCGATCATCCTGCCGGAAGCCTCCGCCTCGTCCTTTGCCCTGTCGTCGAATCTTGGGTGCAGCAGCGCATCAACCTGTTCGGGCGAGACGCGGCTAACCGCCTCATCCTTGCTGATCAGCCCCTCGCCCGCCATGTCGACCGCGATCTTGACCGCGGCCTTGGCCGTGCGTTTGCCGTTGCGTGTTTGCAGCATCCACAGCTTGCCCCGTTCGATCGTGAATTCCACGTCTTGAATGTCGCGGTAGTGCTTCTCGAGCCGGGCGGTAATGCCCATGAACTGCCTGTAGGCCTCGGGCATTTTGTGCCTCAGGTTCTCGATCGCATCCGTGTTTCGGATGCCCGCCACGACGTCTTCGCCCTGGGCATTGAGAAGGTACTCGCCCATCATCTTAGGCTCGCCTGTCGACGGATTCCGCGTGAAAGCCACGCCTGTGCCGGAGTCCTCGCCCATGTTCCCGAAGACCATCGTCACAATATTCACGGCAGTGCCGAGGTTGTCAGCGATCTTCTCCTTGCGCCGATAGTCGACCGCCCGCTTGCCGTTCCAGGACTTGAAGACCGCCTCCGTGGCCAGCTCAAGCTGCTTGTAGGGATCCTGGGGAAACTCAATTCCCTTGGTATCCCTGACAACGGCTCGAAACGCTCGGACGATTTCCTTCCAGTCGTCGGCAGTCATTTCGACGTCCAGCTTGTAGCCCTGCTTATGCTTGTACACTTTCAACGGCTCTTCGAAGGATTCGTCTGGTATTCCGAGAACCACGGTACCAAACATCTCCACCAGGCGGCGGTAGGAGTCATATACGAAGCGTGGATTGCCCGTCAATTTGACCATGCCCGCGGCGGATTCATCTGTCAACCCAATATTGAGCACCGTGTCCATCATCCCAGGCATCGAGAACTTGGCGCCTGATCGGCATGAGACCAGGAGCGGTTTGTCTGCACTCCCGAATTTCTTGCCGGTCGCCTTCTCGATTTGCCTGAGAGCTGCGAGTTCCTGCGTCCACAGGCCGGCGGGGAACTTCCCCGTCCGCTGATACTCATTGCATGCAGCGGTGGTCACCGTGAAGAATGGAGGCACCGGCACACCGGCACGCGTCATGTCCAGCAGTCCCGCCCCTTTGCCCCCGACCAGCCCTTTCACGTCGTCCCACGACCCGCCGGTCGCCTTCTCGACCCCACGAATCTCATTGAACACATAGACCCATTTCCTCATTCCGTCCTCCTGGACATCGATGATTGCAAAATTGTGAAAGATTGTACCAAACCCGTTCTGCAGTCTGCAGGACGAAGATCACCTCACCTGTAGTTGTTTGTATACAACTTGGTGGCTCCGCGCCGCGGCTCAACCGCCGATCAGCGTTATCGGCGCGGGCTCGGCAGGTTCGCTGCCGTGAGGCCGGCGGCCGCAGGCGCAGAGATCAGTCGTCGAGGATCTTGACGCTCTTTTGCTTGACCGCCCCCAGGAAACGCAGTGCCTCCGCCACGGCTACTGGATTCTCCAGCATAGGCAGGTGCCCGGCACCGGGCAGCTCGAGATACTTGGCGTATGGCTGCAGGCTCTTCATTTCCCGTCCTCGTTCGACCGGAATCAGCTCATCGGCGTCCCCGTGGACGATGACCATGGGGAGCTTGAAAGATCTGAGCACATCGGTCGAATCGGGCCTGCCGGCCATCGCATCCAGCGCCACGGCCAACCCCAGTGGTCGCTGCTGGGCGATCACCCCGCGAACCAGGGCCTGCACCTCCGCATCCGGTGAAAGCTTGGGCGCCATCCCATCCACAACGTCGCCAATGCCGTCCTCGATGATCTGACGCGCCGTTGCCTGCCGTGCCGCTTTCCTCTCGGCGCTGTCGGCGACGACCTGCGATGCGATCAGCCCGAGGCCAGCCGTCTTGCGGGCGAATTCGCGGGCAAATGCAAGCGCAACATAGCCGCCCATCGAGTGTCCCACGATGTGTGCCTTCCTCACTTTTAGACGCTCCATCAATCCCGCCAGGTCCGACGCGTATCCAATGATCGATCGATCTGCTTCCATGACGTCCGAGGCGCCAAAACCGCGCAGGTCAGGGATGATCAAGTCGAATTCGTCCTCAAGCAATTCTGCGACCTTGCTCCAGATCGTCCGATCGAGCGGATACCCGTGGATCAGGATGAGTGGCGCTCCTTGTCCCCTGCGCGTGAAGGCAATACTCATGCCGTCGATATTGAGCACGCGTTCTTCCATTCAGTCCTCCAGCTCTGCTCCGGTATCGTAAGAGGGCGGCCCCTCCACAATCACGGATCACCCGTCTCTTCGATGCGACCCGCTGCCGGCATTCTGCCGGGGAGATTGGGCGCTGTTCGTCTTGAGCCAGGCACGTCCGAACTGCAGCGCCTCATCCCTCGTCGCGACCTCTCCCATGGCCTGGGCCTCGCGGATTGCTTCCAGCAGCATTCCGACGATCGGACCAGGGCGGAGGGCATGCGCTCGCATGAGCTCATTCCCATCGATTAGACGCGGCGGCGCCACTGCCTCCTCCGGCTTTTCCCAGAGATTCTCCAGAAGCACCCGGGCCACGTCGACCCAGGTCGACCAAGACCTCTCGGTCAGTACGTGATCGCGCGTGCCCCTGAGGTCTGCCAGCCCTAGCAGGATCAGGTCGACGCCGCTATCGCCTGCGTCGCGGAAGAAGCGATAGATCGCCCGCCGGGAAGGAGGTTCGCCTTCGGCTTCCATGCGTGATGCCATGAAAAAGAACCGCAGATGGTTCTCGATGATCGCCTCGAGGCGCGCCACCTCGCTATTGCTCAAGTTGAATTCCTTTGCCCGTCGCACTGCGATCTCTGCGCCATGATGCTCATGCCCAAAGGAATGGATCTGGCCGTCAGCGTCCACCGACCTGGCCGAGGTTTTTCCCACGTCATGATACAGCGCCGCAAACTCCAGCAGGGCGCGTAGGGTGCGATCATGGTTGAGGCTCTTGAGGAAATGCTGGCCAAAGTGCTCGCGGTAACGACCGACACCCAGGGTGAGCAGGCCCGCATGGATGCCGTTGGCGTCGTCGACCTTGCCCTCCAACAACAGGTCCAGGATCTGCGCCAGGTGACGCATCACACTGAGGGTGTGGCCCCATGCGTCATGCACGTGCGGCGCAGGTTGTTCGACACCTTTGAGTTGGGTCAATTCCGGCAGCAGGAGACGAAGTACGCCGAGGACTTCGAGCGCTCGCACCCCTGCATCAGGCCGGTGTCCGCCAAGGATCCTGAACAACTCATCCCGCTGGCGTTCGGCTGAGGTCGTCGGCAGCAGGTCTGCCGCCGCCTTCATGGCCTCCCGAGTGGATTGTTCGATCCTGAAGTCGAGCGCCGCCGCCAGCCGCACGGCGCGCAGGATTCGAATGGGGTCGTCCTGCATGGCCGCCGCCGAACACGCCCGGATCAATTTCGCCCGCAGGTCAGCCGCCCCATGCAGCGGATCCAGGGTCGTCCGGGTCTTCAGATTTAGTGCCATGGCATTGATCGTGAAATCCCGGCCCTCGAGGTCGGCGCTGATATCGTGGCCTCTGAACGACGCGAAGTCCAGTACATCACGGAAGCCCGACGCGTCGGTTACTATCACCCGGGCCGCATCGAATGATTCATCCAGTACGTAGAAGTCTCCCCCCAGGGCGTCTGCGGCTCGTCGCGCCAGGCTGATTGCCTGCGCAGGAACCGCAAGGTCGAAATCATGGGACACAACCCCCAGCAACGCGTCCCGTACGCCGCCGCCTACCAGG
>JAZDHO010000032.1:0-9366 GCA_043805815.1 Chloroflexota bacterium | reverse complement strand
ATGCCGACATACAGCAATCGGCGCTCCTCCTCCATCTCCTCGGGCTCATCGAATGAACGGCTGTGAGGCAGGATGCCGTCATCGAGCCCTGTGATAAACACTGCCCGGAACTCGAGGCCCTTGGCGGCATGCAGGGTAAGCAGCGTGGGGGCATTGACATCATCCTTGAGAGTGTCCTGGTCTGAAACCAGCGCCACATTCTCAAGGAACTCCTCCAGGGTACGGCTGGAGTAATCCATGGCCAGGCGCCGCAGCTCCTGCACGTTTTCCCAGCGGTCCTGCCCCTCCTCGGATTCGTCGTCGATGTACGCTTTGTAGTTGAGATCCTTGAGGATGCGGTCAAAGAGTTCCAGGACCGTGAGCGACGAGGCGCCCGCGATCCAGTTGGCCAACGAGGCGCCGAAATCAGCCAGGGGGACGACGCTGCGCCCCTGGAACCTGGCCCAGTACGGGGAATCGGAACCGCGTGCCAGATCCAGGAGGATGCGTCCGGCAGACGTTTGGTTCTGACGGGCGACGGTGTGCAGGGCGAGCAGGGTCTTGTCTCCCAGGCCGCGCGGCGGAACATTGATGATGCGATCGAGCGTGGCCTCGTCCGCCGGATTGTGAACCATGCGCAGGAAGGCGATCACGTCCTTAACCTCGCGCCGGCCGTAGAATCGCTGCGCGCCCACCAGGCGATACGGGAGGCGGGCCTGCAGGAACGCCTCCTCCAACAAGCGCGACTGAGCGTTCGTGCGATACATCACGGCGCAGTCACGAGGTTCGAACTGGCGGGTAGCGACCAGCTGGGCGATGCTGTCGACCACGAAGGAGGCCTCAGCATAGTCGTCCGGAGCCTCGTAGTAGTGGACTTTTTCCCCCGCGCCGCGTTCAGTGAATAGCTGCTTGCGCCGCCGATTGGAGGCCCGATCAATCACACCCATGGCCGCGTCCAGGATGGTCTGCCCGGAGCGATAGTTCTGCTCCAGCAGAATGACCTGCGCCTCCGGATAGTCCTCTTCGAAACGCTGGACGTTGCGCCGGTCGGCGCCCCGCCAGCGATAGATGGATTGGTCCGGGTCGCCGACGACGAAGAGATTGTTATGTGCTGAGGAGAGGTGCTTGATCAGGGTGTACTGCGCCAGATTCGTGTCCTGGAATTCATCCACCAGAACATGTTCGAGACGCTCGGAGTACTTTTGGCGCACCGCGCGGTTCTCCTGCAGCAGATGCGCGGCATAGACGAGCAGATCGTCGAAGTCCACGGCATTGCTGGCCACCAGCCGCCTCTGATATTCGACATAGATGCGCTTGACCACCTCGTCCCGGTACGTGGCAACAGGGTAGTCCTCGGCGCGCATGAGCTCGTTCTTGGCATTGCCGATGGCCCCCAACATGCTTGAGGGGCGGTAGAGCTTGGGATCCAGATTGAAGTCGCGAACGATGGCCTTAGCGAGGCGCTCCTGATCGTCCTGGTCGAAGATGGCGTAGTTGGCTTCGATGGGGAGCAGGCCGGCTTCCCGCCGCAGCAGGCGGGCACAGATGGCGTGAAAGGTCCCCAGCCACATCCCCTGGGTGGCGTCACTGCCAAGCAACTTCTCAACCCGGCTCTGCATCTCCCCGGCGGCCTTGTTGGTAAAGGTCACCGCCATGATCCGGTAAGGGGGGACTCGCTGCTCGGCAATCAGGTAGGCAACTCGCTGCGTGAGGACGCGGGTCTTTCCGGAGCCAGGCCCGGCCAGGACGAGAACGGGTCCGCGGCCCGCGGCCACGGCTTTGCGTTGCTGGGGGTTGAGGCTGTCGAGGACATTCATCGAGGAAATGGCTGCAATCCCGAAAGCGCCACGCTCGCGGCGGCCGCGTTCCCGGGCAGCCCGACGGCTATCCGGAGACTTGCAGGTGCGAAGTGCAGTGGGCGCAGCGGGTGACCTTGAGGGAGATGGTGCTGAAGCAGTGCGGGCACTCCCTGGTCGCAGGAGCGGCTGGCGGCGCCGGTTTTCGCAGGCGGTTGATTCCGCGGATGAGGAGGAAGATCACCACTCCGATAATGGCGAAGTCAATGAGCTCCTTCATGAAGCTGCCATAGTTGAGGGTCGGCGCCCCGCGGTCCGAGCTTCGGCCAGTGTGGCAAACGGCTGACCGGTCAGCGAAATGAACAGGTTGGAGAAGTCCACGCCCTTGAGCATCAGCCCGATGGGAGGCATGATGACGTCGGACACCAGGGAGGAGACGATCTTGCCAAACGCGCCGCCAATGATCACACCCACGGCCAAGTCAATCACATTGCCGCGCATGACGAACTCTCGAAAACCCTTGAGCACTACACCTCCTTGATTCCTGGGGAAAACTCGGGCGCGATCATTCTACCGTCCGGGGTAGGCGATGTCAACGAAACCGCCGGGAGCGGGGCGCCGGCCGCACCGCCCACGGGCCTCGGGGCAGCTGTCGACCCGCCCCAGCCCCCGTGATTGACGGTTTGTGAAGCGCGGTATAATCGATTTGGCTGTTGGGCGCTCTAAGTGGTTCGTGCTGAACGCCGAATTTCACGAATCAGCCATACGCGTGCCTCGCGAAGGCCGCCATCCGAGACGATCATCGCAAGGACATCCGCCTCCCCATGGCGCCGGCCATTCGGCTGGGCGGCGTGCAGCCATCCAAGGTCCCGGCGTACAGGAGACTCGGGTTAATAGGTGTGACGCGACTTCCGCGCCGGATGGCGATGATTGTCATAAACAAAGAGTGCTTAGCATACTTCTTGTGAATTGCGCCGCTGCAAGCCTGGTCGATTCGTTGACCTGCATGGGAATCTCTGTATAATCTTCGTCCACGCGCTGCGAATGCCGTTCGCGCAGCTGCCCCAACCAATTCTAATGAAGGACTGCGTGCATGCCCGATCTGCTGCTTGACGTGCAGGGACTTAAGACCGAGTTCAAGACGCCTGAGGGGACGGTCCATGCAGTCAACGGAGTCTCTTTCGGCCTGAAGGAAGGGGAAACGCTTGGCGTGGTGGGGGAAAGTGGCTGCGGCAAGAGCGTGACGGTGCTGTCTGTCTTGCAGCTCATCGCATCGCCGCCGGGGAAGATCGTGGCCGGGAAGGCCATGTTCTTCGGCAATGATCTGCTCGACATGTCAAACGAAGAAATCCGCCACGTTCGGGGAGCCCAGATCGGCATGATCTTCCAGGACCCAATGACTTCGCTTAACCCGGTGCTGACAATTGGACGTCAAATCGAAGAACCCCTAGAACTGCACCTGGGCATGACTCGCGATCAGGCTCGCCGCCGCGCCGCCGAACTACTCGAGCTGGTCGGCCTACCCAACGCAGGAGAGCGCCTGAAGGATTATCCGCATCAGTTCTCAGGCGGTATGCGGCAGCGCGTCATGATCGCCATGGCGCTTTCATGTGCGCCGCAGATCCTCATTGCTGACGAACCGACCACCGCGCTGGACGTAACGATCCAGGCCCAGATCATCGAGCTGGTTAAGCGCCTGCGCGACGAACTGGGTATGGCGGTCATCTGGATCACCCACGACCTCGGGATCGTTGCCGGATTGGCGGACCGCGTGCTGGTCATGTACGGCGGCTACATTATTGAAGAGGCGCCGGTCAAGGAGCTCTATGCCAACCCTAAACACCCGTATACCATAGGACTGCTGGGCAGCGTCCCCCGTGTGGACGAGACCGATCATGCAAAGCTGTACTCGATCGAGGGCCTGCCTCCCGTGCTCTATGAGGAACCGCAGGCGTGCCCTTTCGCCCCGCGGTGCAAGTGGGCCTATGAACTGTGCTGGAAAAACAATCCGCTACTGGAGCCGATCGGCGCGGACAGGGAGCACCGCGTTGCCTGCTGGGTAGACACCAAGACAGGGAGACACCGCGCATGACCACGAACAGTTCCCTGGTGCATGTGAAGGACCTTGTCATGCACTTTCCTGTCTACCGGGGTGTGTTTCGCCGCCAGGTTGGCGCAGTTCGCGCGGTCGACGGCGTCAGTTTCGACGTGCGGCGCGGCGAGACGCTTGGCCTGGTGGGAGAATCCGGATGCGGCAAGACCACCACTGGTCGCACCATCCTGCAACTCTACCGTCCAACAGCTGGGGACGTGACATTTGAGGATGTCAACCTGGTTGAACTCAAGGGCGAAGCACTGCGCAGGATGCGCCGGAAGATGCAGATGATATTCCAGGATCCCTACGCCAGCCTCAACCCGCGCATGACCGTCGAGCAGATCGTGGGCGAGCCCCTTGTGGTGCACCATGTAGCGCAAGGCAAGGAAGTCCATGAGCGCGTGGAATACCTGCTTGACACTGTGAAGCTCAACCCCTCCTTCGCCAGCCGGTATCCACACGAGTTTTCGGGCGGGCAGCGCCAACGCATCGGCGTGGCGCGCGCTCTCGCGCTGCAGCCCTCGTTCATTGTCTGCGATGAGCCGATCTCGGCGCTGGATGTCTCCATTCAGGCGCAAGTGGTAAACTTATTGGAGGAGCTCCAGAGTCAGTTCAACCTGACGTACCTGTTCATCGCCCACGACCTCTCGATGGTGCGCCACATCAGCGACCGGGTGGCGGTCATGTACCTGGGCGTGATGGTGGAGCTGGCAAGCCGTGACGAGATCTATCTCTCGCCGCTGCACCCCTATACGCAGGCGCTGCTTTCCGCAGTACCGATCCCTGACCCATTTGCCGAAGCGCAGCGCAGGCGCGTGATACTGCAAGGTGATGTGCCCTCGCCCACCAATCCGCCCTCGGGTTGCCGTTTTCGCACTCGTTGCCCGATCGCGAAACCTGTTTGCGCTGAGTCGCGGCCCGAATTCAAGGAATGGAAGCCGGGGCACTTCGCGGCCTGCCACTTTGCGGATACATTCCTGTAGAAGGCTAGAACGATATCGAAAGGAGGTGAGGTTCCCAACGCCAGCGACGATGAAGATGACTGCAAACGTACGTGAAGCCAATCAACTTTGTGCAAGACTGTGAGGAGAAGAAAGATGCGTAAACTACTGTTTGTTCTGAGCTTGCTGGTTGCGTCCAGCATGCTGCTATCTGCCTGCGGCCCGGCAGGGACAGCCGAGGCACCCGCCCCGGCAGAACCCGGTGCACCCGCTGCACCGGCAGGGGAAGGTTCGAAGGACCCCACCACCTTCACCTACGTGCAATTCGGTGAGCCCGAAACCCTTGATCCGGCGCTGGACTATGAGACCGGTGGCGGCCACATCGTCGCCAATGTCTACGAATCCCTGGTGACCTACAACAAGAACCAGGCTTCGGAGTTTGTCCCGGCGCTGGCTGAATCCTGGACGGTCTCTGATGACGGGACTGTCTTTACCTTCAAGATCCGCGAAGGCGTGAAGTTCCACAATGGCGCCGATCTGACGCCCAGTGATGTAGCCTACTCCCTCCAGCGCGGCCTGCTGCAAGGCACAACCGCATCGCCCCAGTGGATGTTTACCGAGCCATTCTATGGAGTGGGGGTTGACGACATTGCTGTGGTTGTGGCAGACGAAGCCGCCAAGTCCATCGCGGCCGTGGTTGCCGAGGGCGGCACGCTTGCCGAGCCCATCCTGAATGTTGACCAGGCGGCTCTGGACGAATCCCTGGCGGGCGTGGACACCGCAGACCCAGAGGCCGTACTTGCGGCCGTCTCAGGGATTGTGGAGGCTCCGTACGACGATCAGGCAGCCTTGTTGGCGGCCGATCCGGCGGCCCTGGTGGCGGCCTGCGAGAAGACCAAGGCAGTCATCGTCGCCGACGACGCAGCCGGCACCGTTACGATGACCCTTGCGCAGCCGTGGGGTCCATTCCTGCCCACCCTTGCGCAGAACTGGGGCAGCGCCCTCGACTCGGATTGGGCGGCTGAGAATGGCGCCTGGGACGGGAGCTGCGACACCTGGCAGAACTTCTACGGCATCACATCTGAGAACGACCCGCTCCACGAAGTCATGAACGGAACGGGCCCCTACATGCTTGATTCCTGGACCAAGGGCGAGGAACTCACCCTGGTTCGCAACGACAGCTACTGGCGCACGGAACCGGCCTGGGAAGGCGCTCCGAGCGGCCCAGCTGCGATCGAACGCGTCGTGATCAAATACGTGGAAGAGTTCGGAACCCGCCTGGCCATGTTCCAAGCGGGCGACGCAGATTCCATCGAGGTCGGTAGCGCTGCAGACTACACGCAGCTTGACCCACTGGTGGGTGAGGAGTGCCTGTACGACGCGGCCACTGCAGACGCCACCAACTGCACGGTTGTTGGCGACGGCCCGTTCCGGGTTCAGAAGGATCAGCCGCGTGTCACCCACACGGACGCGTTCTTCAACTTCAACATCACAAGCCCGACGTACATCGGTTCCGGCAAGCTTGACGGCAACGGCATCCCGCCGGATTTCTTCAATGATCCGCATGTGCGCAAGGCCTTCAACTACTGCTTTGACTGGGATACCTACATTAGTGATGTGCTGGTAGGCGAGGGAGTGCAAACGCTGGTACTCCCGGTGCAGGGTATGCCCGGCTATGATGCGGAGGCACCGCACTACAGCTACGACCCCGCCAAATGCGAGGAAGAGTTCAAGGCATCAACGCTGACGTCTGAGGACGGCCAGTCGCTGTGGGATGTGGGCTTCCGCATCCAGGCGACCTATAACCTGGGCAACACCGGCCGCCAGACGGTTGCCGAGATCCTGGGTGCCGGCGTTGCAGCCGTCAACGAGAAGTTCGTGATCGAGATCCTGGGGCTGCCGTGGCCGAGCTTCCTGCAGGCCCAGCGAGCCAAGACGCTTCCACTGTTCTTCGTAGGCTGGGTGGAGGACATCCACGATCCGCACAACTGGTATCAGCCGTACACCACCGGTACCTACGGCGGCCGCCAGAGCCTGCCCGCGGATATCAAGGCCCAGTTCCAGGACATCCTGAACCGCGGCGTATCGGAGATCGATCCGCAGGCGCGACACACGATCTATCAGGAGGCGAACCAGCTCTTCTATGACGTCACACCGGGGATCATGCTCGGGACGGCGTTGCTGCGCACTTACGAGCAGCGTTGGGTGAAGGGCACGTACTGGAACCCCTTGATGACAGAGTTCGGACCCATGTTCTATCAGCTCTCCAAGGACTAGGAGCAGCGAAGATCGTTTGACCATTGGGGGCTCGCGGTCTGAGCCCCCAATGGAATGACGTGCCATGTCGAATGTGGTGCGGCAATGGCGGCACCACACTCCAGATGGCACACATGCGCTTGTCTCTCCAACTTGATCCGGCCATGCCTGGGCAGACTACCAGGGATTCTCTCGACCAGCCAGGACAACGATAGCTCCAAAGTGAGGTAGCGAATGGGCGCTTACATTATCCGTCGTCTTCTGATGGTTCCGCTGTTGCTGTTCGGCGTGACGGTCATGATCTTCGCGATGCTGCAGTTCCTCAGCCCGGTGGAGCGGGCAGCGTTGTACGTGCGCGAGATACCGAAAAACGACCGCGTCGTGGAAGGGATCATCAAGCAGTACGGGTTGGACAAACCCATCCACGTACAGTACTGGCGATGGTTGGTGGGCCACCACAATCCGGTCTCCGGGGAACGCGTCGGCGGGATCCTTTTCGGGGATTTCGGTTGGTCGCGCGTCGGGTCGCAGCCGGTGGCTGAGTTGATCGTCAACCGCTTCCCGAACACGCTCGACCTGACCCTTTGGGCGCTGGCACCTGTGATCCTGGTCGGTATCTGGCTGGGGGTGCAGGCCGCCGTGCACCAGAACGGGATCATCGACCAGGCGGCGCGCATGTTCAGCATCGTGGGCGCTTCATTCCCAACCTTCGTATTTGGTCTCATCGTGCTGATGATCTTTTACGCCAACCTGCAGTGGTTCCCACCCGGCCGTCTCTCCGACTGGGCCAACCGCTTCGTCCAGAGCGACGCGTGGCACCGCTACACGACCCTTCTGACGTTTGACGCCATCTTGAATGGTCGCTTCGACATCTTCCTGGACGCGCTGCGGCACATGTTCTTGCCGATCCTCACGCTTTCGTACATCAGCTGGGCGACGTTCGTGCGTGTCACGCGCTCGTCCATGCTCGAGACCCTGCGCATGGAGTACGTCACCACGGCCCGCGCGAAGGGCCTACGCGAGCGCGATGTAATCAACAAGCATGCCCGGCCTAACGCCATGCTTCCGGTGGTCACGCTGGCAGGCTTCGAGGTGATTCTGCTGCTTGGCGGCGTCGTCATAACAGAAACGGTCTTTGTTTATCCGGGCATTGGCGCGGCAGCCGCGGAGGCGGCCTCTCAGCTCGACGTTATTACGACCCTCGGCTTTGCGCTATTTAATGGATTGATTCTGATAGTGTCCAATCTATTTGTGGATGTGGCGTACGCCTTCATCGACCCCCGCGTTAGACTGGCGTAGGAGGAGACATGGCCGAAGGAATCACAGGCCAGGCCGTGGCAGGCAGCCCATTGACGGCGGACGGTCTCATGCTGCGGGAAATCGGCTGGCTCGAGCGGCTGCTTGGCCCGGAGAACTATCGCATTGTACGAGGGTTACTCCGAACACCGGCTTCAATCCTGGGCTTCATCCTCATTGGCTTCTTCATCCTTGTTGCGATCGGCGCACCTTGGATTGCGCCGCCGGTTACACCGAGGGATCCGTACAAGATCCCCCGGGACGGCTTTAGCCCCAACCCGCGGCCAATGGGCGCAGAGTGGACCAAGAACGTTCCCCCGCTACCGTTCTGGTGGAGGCCCATAATGGGGACGGAAAAGTGGACCCACATCATGGGGGTATCCACCGGACAGTACGACATCTTCTACGGCCTGGTCTGGGGCACGAGGACGGCATTCAAGACCGGTCTCCTCGTGGTTGTGTTTACAGTGACGATAGGCATTCTCGTGGGCGCTCTCTCTGGATACTACGGGGGGCTGCTTGACAATATCCTGATGCGGATCGTCGACGTCATGCTGACGCTGCCGTTCCTTCTGGCCGCATTAATCCTCGCGGCGATTATCACTCCCCGGATTGGCAAGAGCCTCTGGCCGGCCGTTATCGCGTTGGTCGTCTTCGGCTGGATGACCTATGCGCGGATCATCCGCGGCGATATCCTGTCGGTAAAGGAACGTGACTACGTGATGGCCGCCCGAGTCGTGGGTGTGAAGGACAGCCGCATTCTGTTCAGGCACATCATCCCGAACGCCATTTTCCCAACGCTGGTGTTGGCGTCGCTGGCAATCGGGGACGTAGTCCTCTCGTTCGCAGCCCTGTCATTCCTGGGCATCGGGACCGAGATCGGGTATGCCGATTGGGGCCAAATGCTCTCATTTGCCCGAAATTGGATCACGGCGTTGGCCCGATACTGGTATATCGTGGTCTGGCCAGGCCTTACCCTAGTTCTGTTTGTGATGGGCTGGAA
>JAZDHO010000031.1:0-17803 GCA_043805815.1 Chloroflexota bacterium | reverse complement strand
AACCAGATCGCCCAGCGGTTCCTTCATCTCGCGCAGCGCATCGCCAAGGTCGCGCACCACCTGACCGCGCTTCGGGGCCGGAACCTGGCGCCACCTCAGGAAGGCCCGTTGTGCGGCCGCCGCCACCTTCTCATAGACCTCTGGCGTGGCTTGAATCACCTTCGCCAGTGCATCTCCGGTGGTTGGGTTGTAGGATACCAACTCCTTGCCCTTCGGGTCCTGCAACCAGCCATCGGGCCCAGTGCAGGCGCCGGCATTGATGGGTTGAACATTCAGTTTTTCGAGAATGCTGTTCACGAAAGCCTCCACGCTTCATTGTAGCGGCGAGCAGATGGCCTGCTGCCATCTGCCGCCTGAGATGATCGATTGTTTTCTCAGCTCCTGCTGCTCCGCGGTGGAATATCGCAGCTCGCTCAGGATGGTCTCGGTGTGATCGGAGAGGGGCGGCGGGCGGCTCTCGATCGAGCCGGGGGTGTCTGAGAACCTTGCCGTCAGGTTGATGATCTTGATCGTTCCAAGCCCCACACGCCTGATGGGCAGAGTCCGGTCACAACCGAGCGATCCGTCGACGGCGCCACAATATCAGCCCTGCAACCGGAAGGCCCAGGAACAAAGCCACGCCGCCGCACAATGGATTGCCTGCGGTCGGCTCCGGCGAGGCGCGCATGGTTGGCACATTGGCTGGCTTATTTGGTGTGATCGTATCGGTTGCCGCGACCCAAGGCGTTTCGGTGGGTATCTCGCCGTAGGCGGTCGGGGGCAGTGGTGTGGCCGTGAGGGCAAGGAATACATAATCGTCGCCGTTCAATTCCACAGCGCCATCGACAGCCATGCTGATCTCCGTCAACAGATCCTTCGCCAGGCTGTTGTCCGGATCCAGCGCCAGGGTGGTCTGCAGCTCGGTCAGCGCACGCGGCAGTAGGCCCTGCGTATCCCCCTTGCGGGAAGAACGGACCCCCCAATAGTATTCCGACCACAACAGATCAGCGTAGCCATAGTGCCAGAGCGCGTCCTCTGGAAGGAGGGCAAGGCACTTTTCGTAGGCGTTCTTGCTCAATTCGAGCATGTCGCGCCCTGCAGGGTCGTCGCGCAACCATCCCTTGGGGAGGCGGGCAGCCTCTTTGTACGCCTTCGCCAGCCTGCCCCACGCCTCGCCATCCTTGGGATTCCTGGTCACCGTCCCGGTCTCTTTGAGGACGGATCCCCACAGCGCGGGCGCAATCAGGATGACTTCAATGTTGCTTTCCCAGGTCGGCTCAAGGTCCTCATAATGCCAGCGGATCTCGTTCCCACTGATATCTCCACCAGGGGTCGATTGGCTCGCCACATTGGATTCGTGAACGAAGACGTTGCTTTCGCTGGCGTCATAGGGCAGCTGGGCGACGATGTCGGCACTGCCGATCGTATCGTTCCACCCGGCGCCGGTTTCGAGGACGTACTTGAAGATGGCCTCCGGGTAGTATCCATAGCCCCTCACTGTGTACGTGACCTCCACCACCACGTCCTGTGACGGAGGGAAACTCACGTCGAAGACGGCCCAGGGCAGTTCATCCCGCGCGCGGTACGCCGCTTGATCTTCGAGCGGCGGCTGCATCTCGCGCCTGGTAGGCACTCCCTTGCCATCGACCCTGACCGCGATGGATGGGATCTCGGGGAACTCGAACCTGCCATCGCTGCTGCCATCGAAGAAGGAGAGCGGGAAACGCACCTGCATTCTCTCCTCGGATCGACCGAGGTTCCGCATCGTAAAGACGGCGCGTGTCCTGGCGATGGCGCGCTCGGCGGAAGCCGGATCTGCGGAGATCGATAGGTTTACCGTCTCGGAGACCATTCGTACCCATGTCGCCTCGTTTGCGGGGACCAGGCTGGCGCCAGGAGGGGTCTCGGGCGGGGCGATATCCGCGTGAACAGGATTTGGCGGCAGGGTCACTGCAACCACCAGTACACAGGCCAGCCAGATCACTCTTGTGGGCATACGACGGATCGCGTGCGATCAGCGGCAGCTAGGGCGCGACTGCGAAATGATTCTTGAGCGTGTAGTGGATGTAGTTCTGCCAGAGTGGAATGACCTCGGCCTGGCGATAGTCGTGATCGGAGAACGTCTGGATGATGACGCGCCCATCGAAGCACGTGGCCAATACGCCCTCTCCGGGTGAGGGACTTGCGGAAAGCCCAGCCAGCATGACCGCATCCCCGCCGCCACCCAGCATGAGCTTATCTCCGGTCTGGTTGGCCCAATAGCGGTTGTAGTGCAGGAGCGGCAGCACCACATTTGGCTCATTGAAGATCGGATGGTCGGGCTCCCACCAGTAGATTGATTCGGCCAAGGGCCAATCGACCCGAAAACGAACTCCGCAGGGGCCCAGGATCTTGCTGATCGGACCGTTGGCCTCCCTGTCCAGGTACCACACCTCGGCGATCAGCGCGGTCTTGTCGCGCGTCAGCCGACCACTGATCACGTCCCAGAACTCTCCCGAGATCTTGTCCTTGTCCTCGGCGCCGACGATGATCAAGTCGTACTTCACGCCCGAATTCAGGTACTCCATGAAATGCCCGCTGTACGAGCCGGTCTGTGTGTACTGGATGCCCATGCCTTCGATGGCATCCTGGATCCA
The DNA here is from genome assembly GCA_043805815.1 of Chloroflexota bacterium. Lineage (GTDB taxonomy): Bacteria > Chloroflexota > Anaerolineae > Anaerolineales > Villigracilaceae > Fen-1038. The sequence continues at coordinate 15,188 of JAZDHO010000031.1, read as the reverse complement.
CATGCCGATGCCGCTCTCGTCAGTGTTCTCATACACCAGGATCTTCGCCGAAAGGATGCGCGCCTCCAGGTCATCGGTTGGCGTGGGCAGAGGCTCGGGTGGGGCGGCCGGCGCCCCCTGGGTCGCGGCGGGCAGCGCCGGCGCCTGCGGCTGCGCGTTGTTCAACGCGGCCTGCGTGAGTTGCAGCGCCATGGCGGTCCCCTGCAGCTCAAGCGCCGCCTTTGTTGGATCGAAGGCAGGTGGAGCTGCCGTAGAACCCACGCCGGCGCAGGCCAGCGTCAGGACGAGGGCGGCGAGCACAAACGCAACCCTTCGCCTTGCGGAGCGTTTGGACATGATGGCCTCCTCCTCAATCGAAAGAACAGGCACGGCCGCTCGGTACACCTGGATCACAGATTGAAGCGTACGTGCACGATCTCACCGTCCTTGACCGGATACTCTTTTCCCTCCAGCCTCAACTTACCCCCGGCCCTGGCCTCACTCATGCCGCCAAGCGTAGCCAGGTCGTCATAGGCCACGACCTCGGCGCGCACGAAGCCGTGCTGCAGGTCAGTGTGAATGGCACCGGCGGCTTCGACGGCGGTAGCCCCGCGAGTCACGGTCCAGGCGCGGACCTCGTCTTCGCCGACGGTGAAGAACGACTGCAGTTGCAGCAGATCGTACGAAAGTCTGATCATCCTGCTCAGACCCAACTCCTCGATCCCGTATTCCTGCATGAAGACCGCGGCGTCCTCGGGACCAAGCTGCGCGATCTCCATCTCCAACTTCCCCAGCAGCGAGACGGATGGCTGATCAAGTTGCACCTCGACCGGCTGCTGGCCTTCGCCAATGTTGAAAACCGTCAAGAGCGGCTTGCGCGTCAACAGGCCGAACGAGGCCAGCTCGCGCGACTCGTCGGTCGTCAGCCGGAGCTTGCGCAGCGGCGTACTGGCGTTCAGCGCCTCGTACAAACGTGTGAACAGGGCCGTCTGGCGGTCATTCACGGCCTTGTCGGCTCCGCCCTTCTTTCGCTCCTCCGTCAGGCGCTCCAGTTTACGTTCCACGGCGATCAGGTCGTTGAGCAGCAGTTCGCCGGTCATGGCCTCGAGGTCGCGCGCCGGATCCACGCTGCCAGAAGGATGCGCCACGTTGTCATCTCGGAAGGCGCGCACCACGAGCAGGAAGCCATCCATCTGGGTGAGCTGGTTCAAGAGTTGCCCGGATATACCGGTCCTGGCGGTTCCGCTTTCCAACCCGGCAATGTCGGCGTAGGTGACCTTGGCATAGATGGTCTTCTTCGGTTTGAAAATCGATGAGAGGCGGTCAACGCGGGCGTCCGGCACGTCGACCACGGCCGTGTGCACCTCGAAGCGGCCGGCGCTGGCGGTTGTGGGCGTGCGGCCGCGCGTAAGCGCGTTGAAGACGGTGGTCTTGCCTGCCTGCGACAATCCAATGATTCCGAGCTTCATTTTGACCTGGTTGGGGGCGTGTTATACTTTGCGAGTGGGCCGAAGTGGCGGAACTGGCAGACGCGCACGACTCAAAATCGTGTTCCTTCGGGATTGTGGGTTCGATTCCCACCTTCGGCATTATACAACAGCTTCCACTACTTGATCGCGGGCCCTCGCCCGCTTGCTCATCAGCGTGAGAGTGCCGCGGGCAGTCTCGCGTTGTGCTTAATGGATCGAAGAGGCCCGCGAGATCGAAAGCGTCGAATCGGCGGAGGTCTGCCATGGCTTCTAGTCCCGGCCAGGTCCTGGCGGTCATCATGGGCGGCGGGCGCGGCACGCGCCTCAGCCCCTTGACCGCGGTGCGCTCCAAACCTGCGGTCCCGATCGCCGGCAAGTACCGGCTGATCGATATTCCCATCAGCAACTGCATCAACTCGGGGATCTATCACATTGCCGTGCTGACGCAGTTCAACTCCGTCTCCCTGCATCGCCACATCTCGCGAGCCTACCGCTTTGATGCCTTTCACGCCGGCTGGGTGCAAATCTGGGCGGCCGAGCAAACGTTGGAATCTGCCGACTGGTACCAGGGAACCGCTGACGCGGTCCGCAAACAGTTGTTCGAAATCCGGGCGACAGGCACCAGGTACGTGCTGATCCTTGCGGGCGACCACCTGTACCGCATGGACTACGCCAAAATGGCCGAGTTCCACTGGGATCGGAGGGCCGAGATCACGGTTGCCGTGCACCCGGTGCCGCGCGAAGAAGCCGGGCGGCTCGGCATCCTGAAGGTTGAGGCGGATGGGCGCATTTCTGATTTTGTGGAGAAGCCGCAGGACCCGGCCACGGTAGAGCGATTCGTGAGCCGCAAGGATGCGGCAATGCCGCTGCTGGGCTCCATGGGCATATACATGTTCAATGTGGATGTCCTGGCAGACATCCTGACCTATCACTCCAGCCAGACCGATTTCGGGATCGACATCATCCCCGGGGCCGTTCATTCGAATGTGGTCTTCGGATATGGCTTCGAGGGCTACTGGAGGGACATCGGCACCATCCGCGCCTACTACGAGACCAACCTGCTGCTCGCGGCGCACGATGCGCCGTTCAACTTCCATGATCCCCAACTGCCGATCTACACCCACGAGGCCTTTCTTCCGGGTACCGTAGTGGAGGACAGCGTTCTGACCGGCGTGCTCTTGGCCGAAGGCTGCCGTATCGAGAGGGCGCAGATCACTCGTTCGGTGGTAGGGATCCGCAGCCAGGTGGGCGCGGGGACGCGGATCAAAGACTCGATCTTGAACGGCTCGGACTACTACTCGCCGGAGATCGGCATCGGGCCGAACTGTGATATCGAAGGCGCAATCCTGGACAAGAATGCCCGCATCGGCGAAGGCGTGGTGATCCGCCCGTTTCCGCGGGGCATGGACTACGATGGCGGCAGCTGGGTCGTCAGAGATGGAATCGTGGTCCTGCCCAAGGACGTGTACATCGCGCCGGGCACGCGCATCGCGCCCGAGGAGTAGCGCGAGCACCGGGGCGCCGGCTGAGCGCCGGATGAGTTGGTCAACTTGACAATCTGCATTCCACGGAATACACTCCACTTCGGCTGGGGAGTAGCCGCCTGCCCCCCATTGATCGCAGGATGGATTGTCGTCATCTCATTGGCAAGAACGCCATCGGCAATCCATGCGCCCTGAAGCGCTGGCAAGACCACCACGATACCCGTGGTGGTCTTGTACTTAATTCAAAACGCGGCACGAGGTCCTGATGGCTGGTGAGCTGAAAGTCGGAAACGTCGGCACCATCGAGCAGACTGCCTGGCATGCGCTTCACATTGACCAGGTCCTCAACGATCTGCAAGTCCACGAAACGGGAGTAACGGCCCAGGAGGCCGCCGAGCGCCTGCGGCGCTTCGGCCCCAATCAACTGGAAGCGGCCAGGCCCGTAGGCTTCCTGGCGACGCTCTGGGAGCAACTGAACAACTTCGTGGTTCTGCTGCTCATCGGCGCTTCGGCCGTCTCAGCGCTGCTGGGCGAATGGGTCGATGCCGGGGCGATCCTGGCGATTGTGGTGTTGAACACCGTGCTCGGGATCGTCCAGGAACGGCGGGCTGAGCAGGCACTGGCGGCGCTTAAGCGTCTCGCAGCGCCCGACGCGCAGGTGATGCGCGATGGCCACCGCATGGTGATCCCGGCTCGGGATCTGGTGCCCGGCGACGTTGTCTATCTCGAGGCCGGCAATTATGTACCGGCCGACCTGCGACTGGCGGAAGCCGTGAACCTGCGCATCGAGGAGGCGTCGCTCACGGGCGAGTCCCTGCCAGTGCAGAAGAACTCTGCCGGTGTCCTGGAGCGCAATGTGCCGTTGGGAGACCGCAAGAACACGGCCTTTATGGGAACGTTGGTCTCATACGGCCGCGGCCGCGGCGTGGTCACCAGCACCGGAATGAACACGCAGCTGGGCCTGATCGCCAGCATGTTGCAGAACGTGGAGGAGGAGATCACACCCCTGCAGCGCCGCCTGGATCAACTCGGCCGCAGCCTCAGCTACGCAGCCCTGCTGCTCGTCGCGGTTGTCTTCATCGTGGCCCTGATCAACAATACGCAGATCGGCACGCTGTTCGCCGCGCCGCTGCTCTACTTTTCCGAAAACGCCAGGGAGATCACCGAGGTCTTCATCATCGCTGTAAGCCTGGCGATCGCCGCGGTTCCTGAGGGGCTTCCGGCGGTAGTCACCATCAGCCTGGCGCTTGGGATGCGGGAGATGATCCGCCGGCACGCCCTGATACGCAAACTGGCCTCGGTTGAAACGCTTGGCTCGGCGACAGTGATCTGTTCCGACAAAACCGGCACGCTCACGCAGAACGAGATGACAGTCACGCGTCTGTGGGCGGACGGAAGGCTGCTGGAGATCACCGGCACCGGTTATGCCCCGCTGGGCGAGTTCAGGGAGAGGGGGCGGGTGATCGATATGGCCGAATATCCCGGAGCGCGGACCGCCCTGTGGCTTGGCGTGCTCAACAACGATGCCGAGCTTGAGGCCGTCGACCTCGAGGAGGGCGAAAAGACCTTCCGCATTGTTGGAGACCCGACCGAAGGCGCCTTGTTGGTGGCAGCCGCCAAAGGCGGTGCCTACCGTGTGGAGATGAAGAAGGCCTACCCGCGCGAGAGCGAAGTGCCGTTCGATTCCGAACGCAAGCGCATGATCACGGTTCACGACGTCAAGCATCCCGAGCCCGGCGATCCCTCGCCGTTCTACGACATGAATGTTCTGGACTGGGATGTCATTGCCATGAAGGGTGCTCCGGATGTTGTGCTGGGTTTGTGCTCACACTACCAGACCATCAAGGACATGGCTGAGCCGCTGACGGATGACAAGCGCCGGGAGGTCCTGGATGCGAACGATGCGATGACCAGGGACGCCCTGCGCGTACTGGGACTTGCCTATCGCCTGGAACGCGACGTTCCGGACGACATCGGGCAAGTCAAGCCTGAGCAACTCGAGAGGGATCTGGTATTTGTGGGGCTGATCGGCATGATCGATCCGCCCCGCGACGAGGTCAAGCCGGCGCTCGTCAAGGCACAGCAGGCCGGCATCCGCACCATCATGATCACCGGCGACTACCCCAATACGGCCCGCGCCATCGCCGAGTCCATTGGCCTGCTGCGACCCGGCCGCAGGGTGGCAACCGGGGCAGATCTGGACTCCATGACCGATGATCAGCTGCGCCGCCAGATCGAAGAGACCGATGTCTTCGCCCGCGTCTCGCCGGAGCACAAGATGCGCATCGTGGATGCTCTGCAGGCCAATCAGGAGGTCGTGGCCATGACGGGCGATGGCGTGAACGACGCGCCCGCAATCAAGCGTGCCGATATCGGCATTGCCATGGGGATCACCGGCACGGATGTGGCCAAGGGCACTGCAGACATGGTGCTTACGGATGACAACTATGCCAGTATCGTCGCCGCCGTGGAGCAGGGACGCATCATCTATTCCAACATCCGCAAGTTCGTCTTCTTCCTCTTGTCGGCCAACGTGGCTGAGATCATGATCATCTTCCTGGCCACGCTGGCGGGCCTGCCGCCGCCGCTGACCGCCATCCAGTTGCTGTGGCTCAATCTCATCACCGACGGGGCGCCGGCTCTGGCGTTGGCGATGGAGAAGGGTGATCCGGACATCATGTCGCGCAAGCCGCGCGCCAAGAACGAGCCCATCGTCAATGCCACGATGAGAGTTGGGATCCTGGTCCAGATGTTTGCCCAGTCCGGCGTGGTCCTATCCGCCTTCGCGCTGGGCCTGCTCTGGCATCTTAGGGCTGGCGACTCGCTGCCCCCGGGCATGAACCCGCTTACCTACCTGATCCAGTATGACTGGCGCGGTGTGGACGTCCAGACCGCCGAGACCATGGCGTTCGTCACGCTTTCCTTGTGTGAACTATTCCGGGCCTATACGGTGCGTTCGGAATTCGCCTCTGTGTTTCGCATCGGCGTGTTTTCGAACCGCACGATGCAGTGGGCGGTCCTGGTCTCGGTCGTCCTGCTCCTGCTGGTCTGCTCGGTGCCTGCCCTGCAGCCGATCTTCAACACACATTTCCTGGCACCCAGAGAATGGGGTTTGGTCCTCGGCCTGGCCGTGATCCCGGCGGTCTTCGAGGAGATCACCAAGTTCTTCCTGCGCCGCACAACGAAGTGAGGCGGGCGTTTCCGCCTGGAAGACACCACCGATGATGCGGTGCCGTGCTTCTTGCAGGGCAGGCAGGGGCTCTCACGCCTCGTGGCGTGGGAGTGGCCGATGCGGGCTGGAAGCCCACTCGGCCGAAAACACGCGCCGCTGCCCAAACACCGGGGAACAATGGAGAGGATCAGCACCGCCGAATTGCAGCCTAAGGCGCGACCGAAAATGTCCGGCGGTGGATGGGGGAGCGGCCCATTTGCCGGATGGCCAGCCGGTGAACCCGGGTGCCGTAGCCCTTGTGCTGCGCCAAGCCGTAGCCCGGGAGCTGTATATCGATCTCACACATCACTGCGTCGCGTGCGGTCTTTGCGAGCACCGACGCGGCCGCAATGCTCATGCAGCACGCATCACCCCTGACAAGCGAGACCTGAGGAAGATCAAGCTCAGGGAGCTCCAGGCGGAAGTCGGTCAACAGGACCTCGGGGATGACACCCAGCCCCTCCAGCGCGCGCAGTGCGGCGAGCCGGCCGGCCTTCACAATGCCCTCGGCGTCTATCTCTTCTGATGAAGCAAAGCCCACGCACCACGCCAACGCATGGGCCTTGATGCGCTCCGCCGCCGATTCCCTTTCGGGGGCGGTCATTTGCTTTGAGTCGCGAACCCCGCGCAGCTGGCGATAAGATCGGCGGGCCGAACCCTTCGGCGCCTGGTGCCGAGCCGGGGGCAGGATTACTGCGCCGACCGCAATGGGGCCGGCCAGTGCGCCGCGCCCGGCCTCGTCCAGCCCGGCGACGCAAGTGCAGCCGCCTCTCCAGAATCGGCGTTCAAACTTTAGATCGGGATTGACTCGCATCGTACAGGCCGCGTCGGTCCTTCGCGCGGATGCGGAAGATATCGTTGATCATGCGCAGGGCATCGCGCACCGCGTTGACCTTGCTTTCCGAGCGATAATACCAGTCCACAGGCACCTCGACCACGCCATAGCCCCTCCTGTAGGCAATGAACAGCAGTTCAATGTCGAAGGACCAGCCGTCGAGCGTCTGGTGGTGAAAGAGATCCTGGGCAACCGCGGCGCGGAAACACTTGAATCCGCACTGTGTATCCTGCAGAGACGGCAGGATCAGGAGGCGGATGAGCAGATTGATGAACCGCCCCCCGAGGTGCCGGTGCAGGGGTTCATCGTAGCGCCGGGCGCCCTGCACCTCGCGCGAGCCGATGGCCACATCCACGGCGTTCAGCGCCGGAGGCAGGAAGCGATTGACTTGCTCGATGGGCATCGAGAGGTCCGCGTCGCACATGAAGCGGTATTCGCCGGCGGCAGCCAGCATGCCGAGGCGCACCGCCAGCCCCTTTCCGCGTTCATCAGCATGGATGACGCGCAGGGTTGGATGGCGCCCCGCATAGTCCCGCGCAATCGCGAGCGTTCGATCTGTGCTGCCGTTCTCCGCGACGAGAACCTCAGCGGAATAGTGCTGCCGCTCCAGGAAAGCAAATACCTGCTCCAAGGTGCGGGGCAGGCGCCGTTCTTCGTTGTGGGCCGGGATGACGATGGACAGCAGCGGGTTGGACAAAGCGGTTATCGCGAACCGAAGAGCAACAGGTATACGAATCCGGCGAGGACCGCAGACTCCACCAACAGCATGAAGACGAGGACCACCCATTGCCTGGAGCTGAATCCCCGGCGCGGAGCCGCCGGGACAGGCCGCTGTGAGGAGTCAGGCTCGAAAAGCCCTGCAGGTCCCTCGGCGGCGCCGCGCTCGTCAAACTCAAAGTTCAGATCGGCCGGATCGAAAGGTTTTGCCTCCTCGGCGGCGTGGAAAATGGCACGCGCACGCGCCGGAGCTTCGCCCGCCTCCTGCACGACAGCCGCCGGGACCTGCTCCGGTTGGGGCTGCAAGGGGCCTGACTTCTCCTGCGGGTTGATCAGGTGGTCAACAACCTCGTGAATCACTTGGGACCTCAGGACGGGCCGAGCTTGCAGGAGCGAGGCGCCGAACTGCTTGATGGCGTCGCTCAACACAACACGCACGATGGGCCGCAGCAGGTCGATGTGCACGCCCGGGCTCGCGGCGATCAGCACCGGTTCCACCATGCCGGGCAAGTACACGCCCTGGCGATTCAGGTAGACCTGCACCGCGCGGGCCAGCCGGGTCACGCGCGTCATTGGATTCGCCTTCGCCGGCATCCGCCGGTTGTTCTTGGTGATATTCCATTCATCGCCCTTGGCTTCAAAGAAACCGCTGACGGGAGTGACGTACAAGACGAACACGCCGGGCGGGCCGACGAGGATCAGCGGCTCGAGGATCCTGCTGTTCTGCAAGTTTAGATTACGGATCAGCGTGAATCCCTTTTCCAGCACGCGATCCAGCTGGGCGACGACAGGCTTCTGCGCCTCGATCTCGGCCTGCCATGCGAATCCATACTCCAGCATTCCCTGGAAGCGCTGCAGTAAGCCGAAATTGCCCTTCTCGTCCTGGAACGGGGTTCTGTCTATGACCTTCATGGCGGAGCCTTGTTCGTGTTGTGGCCGCGGCCCGGGATCAGGTCTGCGGCATCAGCGAGGGATCGTGCCGTGCCCTGGATGCTTCAGAAGATGGGCACATTCTCCAGTCGATCCTGGCCATGCTGGTCGAGTGTCGTCACAACCTGATCGCCATCCTGGCCCACGAGGCTCACGGCTTTTCCCACATCGAATGTGCTTGCCAGCAACTGCCTGCGCTGGCCGGTCACAAAGCGCTTGCCGTGCCTGAGCCGGCCGAGCAGCGCCGCACGGTCCAGCAGCACGTGATCTGAGAAGGTGGCGCCCCGCCGCTCGTATGCGCGGACCAGCTCGATCTTCCCGCCCTTATAGCGGACCGCCTCGATTACTCCGTCGAATTTTGCCATGCGCCCTCGGGAATTATTTTAGCACACAGTCCCGGCGCGATAGTTCTCGAGCCATTGCAGACGCACAGGGACATCGCGCACCTGTACACTATAATGAGGGCAGTGCAGGGCGCACTCGGGGACGCACCCGGGGCGCAGGTGTGCAGAATCCCTGGGGAACGGCCCGGCGAAACCGGTTAGCGGTTGATCCTGGACGAGGAAGGGAGTTGTGAATGCTCAGAGAAGACGACCTGCGGGAAACACTGGATCGGGCTGCAAGCGAGATCGCGGAGAACCAGAGCAATCCACGCGCCTGGCTCTCCTGGATGATCTACCTGCTGGAGCGCCTGGAAAGCGAAGCGACCAAGGCTGGCTCGGCCAACAAGGACTCGTTCATGGAGATGCTCTCGGCCCTGCAGGACGCCATCCGCAATCGCACCCGAACCGGTGGGTGGTAGGCCGACAGGCCCGCTTCTCTTGGACTCAAAACACCGCCATGGCTGCGGCATCGAGGGCTGCTCATGGCGGTGTTTGCCTGTCAAGTCGGGGTGCCGGGATTTGTCGCAGCGCAGCGTAGATCCCCGAGGGGGACGAAGCGAGCATAGCGAGCGAAGTCCTCGTAGAGGGCGCAGCCCTCGGAGAGGAAACCCGGGACTTCTTGTCGGGGTGGTCGGATTTGAACCGACGACCTCTTGCTCCCAAAGCAAGCGCGCTACCAGCTGCGCTACACCCCGATCAAGCGTATTGTAACCCAGGAGTGCCAGTCGCCGCGACGGCGCGTGTATAATGCTGTCGATCATCCCCGGCCCGGAAACGCCCATTCATGCCTCAACTTCGACTCATCGCGGCCGTGATCATTGGTGCAGCACTCGCTGCCTGCTCCACGCTCGTGCCGCCTGGTGCGACGCCGAGCCCCTCGTCTCCCAGCGCAACCAGCACAGTATCACCTTCACCGACCGTGGTTCTCAGCGCCACGCCTCCGGGCTGCCTGATCGAGCCTGGAAGCGTGACGCGCCGCGAACTGCAGAACGGCAAGCCTGCCCAGGAGTTCCTGGTCTACCTGCCGCCGTGCTACAGCCAAGACACGGACCAGCGCTATCCCGTGGTGTACCTGATGCATGGACAGACATTCCAGGACGACCAATGGATCATCCTGGGCGCCTCGGTGGTGGCCGATAACCTGATCCATTCCGGCGAGGCCCCTCCTTTCATTATGGTGTTCCCGGATGATCGCTACTGGAATCTTCCGCCCGGGGAAACCTTCGGCGACCGGCTGATCCACGAGATTATCCCCTTCGTCGATCAAACCTACCGGACGCAGCCCGATCGCCAGCACCGGGCGCTCGGGGGCCTCTCACGCGGCGGCGGTTGGGCCATCCACTATGCCCTAACGCGCTACGACCTGTTCGGGATGGTCGGACTGCACTCCCCGGTGATCTTCAACGATGATGCAGCCATCTTGGATCGCCTGATCCCGGCGGTCCCGGCCTCGGCCTGGCCGCGCTTGTGGTTGGATGCAGGCGATCGCGACGGCGATCTCGGCAGCATCCGGCGGTTCGAGGCGCTGCTCACTATGCACGCCGTGCCTCACGAATGGCACATATATGCCGGTGACCACACGAATGCCTACTGGCAGGCCCACATTGTGGAGTATCTGCAGTGGTACGCGGAGGGATTCGGGCAGCCAGAATCGCAGTCGGTGGATGCAACCCCCACACCGTAGGCGCAGGCGTCGGACTCGCTGCTGATATAATGCGGGCATGGCCCTTACGATTGACGACGTTGAGCACATCGCCCGGTTGGCGCGGCTCGAGCTGAGCGCCGAGCAGAAGGCACTGTACCGCGAGCAGCTTTCGAACATCCTGGACTACATCGCCAAGTTGCGCCAGTTGGATACGGCCTCCGTCCCGCCGACCGAGGGCGGCGGTCTGGCGCGCATGGAATTCCGGCTTGATCGATCGCGCCCGGGGCTGTCCACCGAGGCGCTGCTCAAGAACGCGCCCGAGTCGCAAGACGACCAGTTCAAGATACCCCCTGTATTTGAATAGCGCGCCCTGGTGCGGCCGCCAGGCGGGGGTGATGTCCTGGCGGCAAGGCTCTGAGCACGCAGGCTTCTCATCCGCATGACCGGCCTCACTGACCTCACCCTGACCGAAATGCAGCGCGGCCTGAAGTCGGGCTCATTCTCCAGCCGCGATCTGGTGCAGGCTGCATTGGATCGCATAGCGAAGCTTGAGCCGTCGTTGCACGCGTTCCTGTATATTGCCGGCGAGCCTGCCCTCGAGCGGGCCGGGGAAATGGACGAGGCCAGGCGCAAGGACGGGGACGCGCGGCCTCTCCTGGGTATCCCGCTGGCTGTGAAAGACGTCCTTACGGTTGAAGGTCTGCCATGCACCTGCGGCTCGAAGATCCTGCAGGGATTCGTGCCACCATACACTGCCACATCCGTGCAACGCCTGCTGGATGCGGGCGTTGTGATCCTTGGCAAGACCAATACGGATGAGTTCGCCATGGGCTCATCCACGGAGAACTCGGCCTACGGCGTGACGCACAACCCGTGGGATCTGGAGCGCGTACCAGGTGGTTCATCCGGCGGGAGTGCGGCGGCGGTGGCCGCGCGGTACGTGCCCGCTGCCCTGGGCACCGATACCGGAGGCAGCGTGCGCCAGCCCGCTTCGCTGTGCGGGGTGACCGGGCTCAAGACGACGTACGGACGCGTCTCCCGCTATGGCCTGGTAGCCTTCGGCTCGTCGCTCGACACTGTGGGTGCCTTCGGGCGGACGGCGGAGGACGTGGCCGCGATCTTCTCGGTTATGGCGGGAGGCGATCCGCGCGACGCCACCTCCACAGACGTAGGCGTGCCCAGGATCAAACTCAATTCCATTAAGGGCGACAAGCCGCTGCGCGGCCTGCGCATCGGCGTGCCCAAGGAATACCTCATCGCCGGCATCCAGCCAGATGTGGAGCAAGCAGTGGGCGCAGCCGTGGAGGTCCTCAAAGACATGGGTGCCGAGGTCCGCGACGTGTCTCTGCCACATACCGAGTATGCACTGCCGGTGTACTACATCATTGCGCCAGCCGAGGCCTCGGCGAACCTGGCGCGCTTTGACGGCGTGCGCTATGGGCCGCGTGAGCCCTCCAGCGAGATGTGGGATCTCTACTACCGGACGCGCGGGCGCCGTTTCGGTGCCGAGGTGACGCGGCGCATCATGATCGGCACCTATGCCCTCTCGGCGGGATACTACGATGCGTACTACGGCCAGGCCCAACGCGTGCGCACACTCATCCGGCACGATTTCGAGTCGGCGTTCAAGGATGTGGATGTGATCGCCGCTCCCACGGCACCCGGTACGGCCTTCAAGATCGGCGCGCACGCCGATGATCCGCTGGCAATGTATCTCGAGGACGTGTTCACTCTGCCCGCGAACCTGGCGGGCATCCCAGGGATATCCTTCAATGCCGGCTTCGACAAGGACGACTTGCCCATCGGCCTGCAGCTCTTGGGGCCGCCGTTCCGCGAGGATGTATTGCTGCAAACGGCGCACGCCTTTCAGCAGGTCACTGAATGGCACCGGCGCGCGCCGGTGCTGTAGCCGTGGCACGGGAAGTGCTGCAAGGAGGAAGAATGCGAACGCTGCGGCGGACTTCCTTATTGATCTTTGCTGTGTTGCTGGCCGCGACTGCCTGCGTGGTGCCCAACATCACCATCACCGATCCCGTGGCTGAAGCCACCTTGCAGGCGCTGACGGTGGATGCGGCGGTGCGGGCAACCCAGCAGGCCGCGGGTCCGGGGAGCGCCTCGGCGTCTCCCAGCGCCTTGCCGACAACTTCCCCCACGGCCTCCGAGATCGCCTCGCCAACGTCGAGCGCTGTACCCTCTCTGACGCCATCCCCGACAACTACTCCGACGCCGGTCGTGATCGCTAGCCCGACGCCCGTGGTGCCCATGATGAGCGTCTCAGTGGCGACGAACTGCCGCCGCGGACCTGGAAAGCTCTATCCGATCGTCGGCGCCCTGTTGGCAGGCGAGACAGCACAGGTCTACGCGCGCGATCCCAGTGCCAACTATTGGTACATACCCAATCCTGACTCGCCCGGCGACCATTGCTGGGTGTGGGGCGAGTACGCGACCTTCAGCGGTTTCACAAGCACTCTGCCGATGTTCACGCCGCCCCCGACTCCCACCGCGACGCCGACGCCGACGCCAGCCCCCGGCTTCGATGCCTCCTACGATGGGTTGGTCTGGTGCACCAGCGCCTGGTGGACGCAAATCGCGGTGGAGAACACCGGCCTGCTGACCTTCCGTTCACTGGAGTTCACCCTGAAGGACATCGACCTGGACATATCGGTCTCCGACGAGGCCGACAATTTTGTCGATCGGCCGAACTGCTCCTCATCGACGAGCAAGGTCTCACTGGAGTCCGGCCAGACTGTGGTCATCAGTTCCCCGGCGCTCGACAACGATCCGGGCGGCCACCGGCTGCGAGCACGCATAACCCTATGCTCGAAGACAGGTCAGGACGGCGAATGCGTGACCGAGACGATCACGTTCAAGCCCTAGGTCCTATCACTTGCGGTGAGAACCCAAGTATGAACATCCTCGTAACAGGCGGCGCCGGATACATCGGTTCCGCGACAGCCGAATCCCTGCTGCGCGCCGGGCATTCCGTCACGGTATACGACTCACTGGTCACCGGGCATCGAGGCGCGGTGCCAGCCGGCGTGACGTTCGTGGAGGCGGCGCTGGATGAGCGACCAGCACTGTCCCGCGTCCTCACCCGCGGCGGGTTCGAGGCGGTGATGCATTTCGCCGCCTTCATCGAGGCCGGCGAATCGATGAAAGACCCGGGCCGTTTCTACTTCAACAATCTGGGGAATTCTCTCTCCCTGATCGAGACCGCTGCGCTGGCGGGTGTGAAACGCTTTGTCCTGTCCTCCACCGCGGCGGTATATCGATCGAGCGACGAGCCGCTGACGGAGGATTCGCCGCTGGGACCTACGAACGTGTACGGGCACACCAAGCTCGTGGTCGAACAAGCCCTGGAGTGGTATCGCCAGATCCACGGCATGCACTTCGCCGCGCTGCGTTACTTCAATGCCTGCGGCGCGGTGCCCGGACGCGGTGAGGCGCATGACCCTGAATCACATCTCATCCCGCGCGTCCTGCAAGTGGCGCTGGGCAAGGTGGAAGCCGCCACCATCTACGGCACGGATTATCCGACGCCGGACGGCACCTGCATTCGCGATTATGTGCACCTCGAGGACCTGGTGTCGGCGCACCTGCTGGCACTTGGCGCCCTGCAGGCGAGCGACAGCCTGGTCTACAACGTTGGCAGCGGGCAGGGCTTCTCCGTGCGAGAGGTGATCGAGGCTGCGCGCAGCGTCACCGGCCACGCCATTCCGGCGGTCGAGGCCCCGCGCCGCCCCGGCGATCCACCGCGCCTGGTGGCCTCGTCTGATAGAATCCGCCGCGAATTGGGCTGGCAGCCGCTGCACTCCGACCTTAAGGACATGGTCTCCAGCGCCTGGGAGTGGCACCACTCGCACCCGAAAGGCTACGCTTCCCAATGACCTTCCTGATCGTGCTTGTGGGATGGGTATTCTCGCTCTGCCTGCATGAGTTCTCGCACGCGGCGGTCGCCTACGCCGGTGGGGACACGACCGTGCGCGAGAAGGGCTACCTGACCTTCAATCCATTGAAGTACACGCATCCGGTCTACTCGATCCTGGTGCCGCTGCTCTTCCTCGCCCTGGGCGGGATCGGCCTGCCGGGCGGCGCGGTGTACATCGAGACCTGGCGCCTGCGCAGCCGAGCATGGAAAAGCGCCGTCAGCCTTGCCGGGCCGGCAGCCAATCTCATTCTGGCCATCGCGCTGGGCATCCTCCTCAGCGTCGCACCCGTCTCGCGCGAGGGGATCTGGCCCGGACTTTCCTTCCTCGCCTTCCTGCAGGTCTCCGCGCTGGTCTTGAATCTCATCCCGCTTCCCCCGTTCGATGGGTTTGGTGCGCTGGAGCCGTATCTACCGGAGGGCATCCGAACGGCAGTGGCGCAGGTCAGCGGCCTGCTTCCATGGGCAGTCTTCTTTCTGCTGTGGTATGTGCCCGAGGTGTACAACACGTTCTGGACGGCGGTCGTCGGCCTGACGCAGATACTCAACGTGCCGCTCGACCTTGTTGAGCGCGGGCTGCGCGATTTCCGGTTCTGGTATCGGTGAGCCT
>JAZDHO010000030.1:0-21072 GCA_043805815.1 Chloroflexota bacterium | reverse complement strand
TTGCTGCTGGACGACCTCACCGTCCAGGCGATCAACTACAACGAGGGCTTCGAAGCTGGAAACGGTGGCTGGCAATCCGAAGGCTTCGCCCGCATTGAGAATGTGCTCCCCCAGACATACCGCCTCGCTCTGATCCTGATGGCGGATGAAGGCACCACCGTTCAGTACCTCGCGGTCCGGGACGATCAGACTGCCACGTTTCCACTCTCGTTGGGATCAGGCGAAAGCGCCGTCCTGCTCATTACCGGCACGCAGCGCTTCACTCGGCTTCCGGCCGGCTATGCGGTTGCAGTGAGATGATTCATGACGCGCGGGGGCGTAGCAGGAGGAGGGAAGATGTCCATTGCTCCGACCGCAAGTGTGCTTCACATAGCGGACCTGGTTGCGTACCAGGATGCTTCGGTTGTTAGCCGGCAGATCACTAAGGCCGATGCAGGCAACGTTACGCTGTTCGCGTTCGACCTGGGGCAGGAGCTAAGCGAACACACTGCGCCCTACGATGCCCTCGTGCACGTGCTCGAGGGGCAGGCCGAGATTCGCATCGCGGGTGCGCCATCCCTGCTGCAAGCTGGCGACGCCATCGTCATGCCTGCCAGCGTGCCGCATGCCGTAAGGGCACCGGCTCGCTTCAAGATGCTCCTCACCATGATCCGCAACTGAGCCGCCAACTTCGCCGGCAGGGCTTAGCCACGGCCCGTTTTCCCGTGAATCATGAAGCGGACAACGCCGGGTTGTCCGCTTTATGATTTGCTTGCTCCGCTCACTAACGCGCGTAGTCGGAGATCAACTGCTTGAAGCGCGGATCCTGGCGGATGAAATCCAGGTCGGGGTCGCGCAGGATCCAGTCCACGTACGTCTGCTTGTTCTTTAATGCAACCCGAAGGAGCTCGAGAGCCTGGTCCGTGTTACCGCAGATTGCTGCAAGGCATGCCCGGTTGTATTCGTTTTCGCTGTCGAATATGCTTTTCATAGCTATGCCTACATGTTTCTGGGCCAGTTCCTCCAGCCCCTTCTTCCGGTAGTAGCCTCCGAGAGTGGCGTGCGCCAGGGGGTGATCCGGTTCTATCTCGATCACTCTCTGGAATGCATTGATGGCATCGTCCATGCGCCCTTCGCAGGCGTACACCAGGCCCAGATGGTGGTGGAACAGCGCCTTCGAAGGATCGTTCTCGATGGCCTGCTGGTAGGCCAGCAGCGCCTCCTTGTACTGACCGGCCGACTTGTTGAGGTTGCCCAGCGTATCCCACGCGCGGGCGTTCTTCGGATTGAGCTGCACAACACGCCGGTACTTGGCCAGCCCGGATTCGAGCTCGCGCAGCTCCTCCGGGTCCCGCTCCGGTTCCGCTGAGAGTCCGATCTCTGCGGGGATGCCGGTGGTTTCGGCGCTCGCTCCAACTGCTGCCTCCGCCTTGACCTTCAGCCCGGCCGGCTGCGGCTCGATGGCAGCCTCGTCATCTGGTTCCGCCGCCGCGATGAACTCCGTCGTGCGCTGCTCCTGAACGATGATATCCGCCTCTGTGGTAGTGACGCCGCCGCCCTCAGACGCATCAGCCGCCGTTCGAGTTTCGGATGCCGCTGGCAGCGGGCCGACGACTTGGGTCAGCCTCACGGCATCGATACTGGCCGGCACCGGATCCGGCGGTTCGGGCTGCAGGTCGCCGAAGAGTTCCCGTCTGTCCGATTCCTCGGGCGCCTCCAACGGCTCATCCACCTGCGCCGCGAGGTCGACTGCCTCCAGGCTGTACTCCAGCAAGTCCAGCGGTTCCTCTTCGGGGATTGGGATCCACCTGGAAAGGTCATCGCTTTCGACATCTGGAGAGCACACTTCGGCCCCGGAATCGGGTGGCCAATTCGGGTCCGGATCGTCCGTCTCCAGGTTGGGATCCCCCCAGGTGGTCAATGATCCCGGTGCGAGTGCCTCGAATGTGTCCTGCTGGAACAGGGTCGGGTCGATCGGCGCCCACGTCGCCCTCAAGTCCTCCCCGGGCTCCGACCTCCGCTCGGCCTCACTCTGCGCCGCCTCGTATGGGAATGGATCCTCTACCGCCAGCGCCTCCTCCCCCCGGGCGGTGCGCTCCGGCCTTTCGTCGTGGGCAGGCTCCGTCAGCCAGCCCGGCTTGTCTCCGCCCTCGCCGCTCTCCGCATCGAGTTCATCCGCATTGCGGTAGGCCACCACCGCCTGCCTGTAGTCCTTGAGATGCCGGAAGACGTTGCCCAGCCGGTTCCACGAGATCGCTTTCTCCTTGTCTTCGGACAGAAGCTCGATGCTCCGCCGGTACAGATCGATCGCCTGCTCGTATTCGCCCTGCTGCACATACGTCAGCGCCAGGTTGCTGTACGGCCTTCCAAAGCTCTCGTCCATCTGGATCGAACGCTTGTAGGCATGCACCGCCTGCCGGTACTCGCCGGACAGGAAATACAGGTTCCCTAGCTCATTCCACAGTTCATGCTCGCTCATCAGATCCTCCGCTATGAGACGTAGCTCGGCTTCTGCTCCATGGCATAGTTACCCAGCAGGCTGAAGCGGGACTGCAGCGACAGCGTGGAGTTGTCTGGGTCAAGCGCGTCTGCCCGCTGATATGCCGCGATCGCATTCTCGTAGTCGTTCAACCGGCGGTAGACATTGCCCAGCCGGTTCCAGGAGATCGCCTTGTCCTTGTCGCTGCTGAACAGCTCGATGCTGCGCTGATAGAGCAGGATCGCCTCCACGAAGCGGCGTTTCTGCACGTAGGCCAGTGCAAGGTTGCTGTATGGCCAGGCGAACCAGCGGTCCAGCTCAATCGCCTTGCTGTATGCCACGATCGCATCGTCGTACGCGCTGGTGTTGAAATACACATTCCCCAGCTCGTTCCAGACGTGCGCGTTCTTCGTATCCATCTCGATCTGCAGATCGCCGGAAGCATCGATCTTCGCAACAGGCTCGGGACTCCCCGCCATGTCGACTTCGTCGCTGTCCTCGGCATCCAATCCGTGAATGGGTTCGCTGGTGTCCTTCAGGTACTCTTCGTAGGCCACGTGCTGCGGGATGTCGAGCACGGCGGGTTCTGCCTCCAGCAGCTGATCCGCCAGGCTGTCTGGCGCGGGGTCCAGCTCTTCCTCGGCGGCCAGCTGGAGCCTGATGGCCGCCATCGGTTGCGTCTCCTCCAGTTCGGCGGCCGAGACTTCTGTCTCGTGCTCTGCGGGCGCGCTGGAAGCCCGGGTCACATCCGCGGCTTCCACATCCTCCGAGGTGATGACATCCGCCGTCCGCTCAACCGCCTCCGCCTGATCCTCTTCCTTCGCATCCGCGGTCAACGTCGCATCGGTTGTCTCCGTAACGGTCTGCCCGACGGGTAGCGTCTGGGTGAAGGTCTCAGTGCGGTCCTGGACCACAACGGTCACCGTTTCCTCCACCGCCCCGGTCCCTTTGATGGTCTTAGCAGCCTCGTGTACCTCTGCGGGCTCAGGCGTGGGCGCCTCCGTGGCAGCGACGTCTGCATCTGCCCCAACGGCCGCTTGCACCGCGACAGCCGCCTCGGATGCTGCCGCGGACTCAGGCGCAGTCTCTTCCGCGACCGGTTCTTCCGCCGCAACCGGCTCGTCTGCAACAGCCAGAACCTCCGCCGCCCTCTGCTCCTCAGTTGTGACCTCGGCCTCGGTCTCGGGAACGGCGTCCTCGTCCGCAGGCGGGTCGGCGACAGCTTCCGCGGCCCGGCTCTCCGCCACGATCAGCCCGATCGGGCTGACGCTCACGGTCTTTCCCGTCTCGGCTCCGCCGTCCGGGCCGGCCTGCACCAGCGTTGGCCCATCCGCCACTTCGTCCAGGCTGTCGTGGAAGCCCGCGTTTTCGCGGTCGAGTTCGTCCGCCCTGTGGAAGGCTTCCAGCGCCTGCTCGTACTGGTTCAACTTGCGATAGGCGTTGCCCAGCCGGTTCCATGCGACCGCCTTGTCCTTGGCCTCCTGGAGCAGCTCGATGCCCTTCTGGTACAGGGAAACGGCCTGCTCGGTCTCGCCGATTGCGACCAGCGTCAGTGCCAGGTTGCAGTATGCCCAGCCGAAGCCTGGATCCAGTTCGATGGCCCGATTGAAGGCGCTGATCGCCTCCCGATGGTTCTCCATCTTGAAATGGACATTCCCGAGATCGAACCAGTTCTGCGGATTGCCGCCGTCGATCTCGATGGCCCGCTCGTAAGCGCCTATCGCTTCCGTGTTCCGGTCCTGCTTCTCGAATACGTTGCCGAGCCGGATCCAGGGGCTGATGAAGCGCTTGTTGAACTCTATGTTCTTCTCCTGGTAGGCCACAACTGCATTGAAGATCTTGCCCAGCTCATCCCAGAATTCGTAGCTGCTCATGACTACCTCCGTGTGGATACGACCGGCCCTGCCTACTGCTTCACGAATACATTGCCCAACAGGCTGAAGCGGGTTCGCGTAAGCAGGTCCACGCCCTCGTCCGCCAGAACTACAGCCTTCTGATATGCCTTGATCGCGCTGTCGTAGTCGTTCAGTTTCCGATGGGCGTTGCCCAGGCCGTTCCAGGCATCCGCTTTCTCCTTGTCGTTGTCCAGCAGTGCAATGCTTTTCTCGTACAACGGTACCGCTTCGCCGTACCGGCCCTGTGCTGCCTTGGTCCGCGCCAGATTGCTGTGTGCCCGCCCGGACATCGGCTCCAGTTCGATTGCCTTCTGGAAGGCCTCGGTCGCCTTGTCCAGTGCCCCGGTCTTGAGCAGCAACGCGCCCAGGTCGTTCCAGGCCTTTGCGCTCCTTTGCGAGGTTCTGGGCTGGAAGTCATCCGCGCGGTCCCGGATGCCGCTTGTCTCCGGATCAAGCTCCGCCGCACGCTGATACGCTGTGACCGCATTGGCGTAATCGTTGATGCATCGGTACGCGTTTCCCAACCCGTTCCATGAAAGCGCCTTGTCCCGGTCGGATTCCAGCAGTGCGACGCTCTTCTGGTAGAGCAGGATCGCTTCCGCGAACTGTCCTTGGGTCACATAAGTAAGCGCCAGATTGCTGTAGGGTACCCCGTACCCCGGATCGATCTGGATCGCCTCGTTGTAGGCCGCAATGGCTTCCTCCAGCGCGCCCTGGGTGAAGTGAGCGTTGCCCTTGGCAGTCCACTTGATGGCCTCGTTGGACTGCACTGGCTTGCGGGGCTCAACGCCGGCTCCGTTTTGCTCGGCATGCTGGCCGGCACTCTTCGTTTCTGTCTTTGCAGTTGGGCCCACCGCTGCCTCTTTGCTCTCAGGGCTCGACGTCGGCTTTGGGGCCGCGGCCTTCTTAGGCTCAACCTTCTTGGATTCGCGGGCGCTCTGGAAGATCCACGCTGGCGCCTCTGGTGCACTCTGACGATTGGTCTCGGCCCTGCCGTGTTCCTTCGTTGACTCCGGCGCCTCCTCGACCTTGGTCTCGCCGGGGGGCGTCTGCGCCGGACCGCTCGCCCCGACCGGTATCGCGACCGCCCACGAGACCTCGTCGCTGTCCGCGGGTGACTGCATCGGCCCTTCCCCGGCGCTTTCAGCCGAACGCTCGGCGTTGGACACACCGTTCCCGGCAGCCAGCTGGTCTGCCATCTGGTAGGCAGCCACCGCGTTGTCATAGTCGTCCAGCACCCGGTACAGGCTGGCCAGGCGGTTCCATGACACCGCCTTATCGGCGTCGCTTTCCATCAGGTCGATGCTCCGCAGGAGAAGCGAGACACCCTCCTTGTTCTTTCCCTGCTGCATGTAGGCGAATGCCAGATTGCTGTACGCCCAACCGTTGCCGCGGTCCAGGTCGATCGCTTTCGAGAATGCAGACGCTGCCTCATCAAACGACTCGGCCTTCATATGGATCGCCCCGAGCTCGTTCCAGGCGTGGCTGTTCTTGCTGTCCAGGGCCAGCGCCTTCTGGTAGGCCTTCACGGCGTCCCGGTACCTCTCCTGCTTCGAGAACAGCGCTCCCAGCCGGATCCACGGCGCGATGTACTGCTTGTTGAGCTCAATGGCCTTGTGGTAGCACTTCAGCGCCTCATCCGCGCGGCCGATGCTGGCGTACACCTCTCCCAGTCCGCACCACGGTTGTGCGAAGGTCGGCGTGTATTGCAGCGACTTGCGGTAGGACGCGATCGCATCGTCGACGTAGCCGAGCTTGAAGTGCACGTTTGCCAGGCCATTCCAGGCGATCGGGTCGCGCGGGTTGCCTTCCAGCGCCTTGCGGAAGGCGATCATCGCCTCGTCGCTGCGCCCCACCTTGGCGCATAGGTTGCCCAGGTTGTTCCAGACGAAGATCTGGTCGGGCGCCAGATGAATAGCCTGCTTGTAGGCATCGATTGCTTCGTCGATCCGTTCCGTGCTGCTCTTGATCAGCGCCACGGCGTTGAAGCATTCGGCCTCGAACCAGTTGTCCTGGATCTTGCTCGCGATCTGTAGGGCTTCCTGCAGTTGTTCGTCCGCCTTCTCGAAGTCGCCCTTCCGCCAGTTCAGCACGCCCAGGGTAAGCAGCAGGTTGCCGCGGATGGAAATGGCCTCCTCCCCCTTCGGCAGCTCGGTCAGCATTGACTCGCGCATCGAGATCCTGGCGTCTGTGTCGCCGTCCTCCGTCCCGTACTCGCCCGTCCCCTGCCAGGCTGAGTCCAACGCCTCCTTCAGCACCTGCTCAGCCTTGGGAGACTCCACGAACTCGAGCACGCGATGTCGATACGTCCAGAAATCCGGGACAGCGTGCGCCAGCTTCATGATCTCGTTCGGCGTCATCCAGAAGACCGCGCGGATCCGCCGCTCGACGAAATACTCTCTTTGCAGGCTCACCGACGCATACACGCTCCGTTCATCGCCTCCGCCCCAGCGGAAGCCGTCGATCAGGAAGACCGAGTGGGCCGGATCCTTGAATTCCTTGAAGAATGGCACCAGGTCTTTCGGATCGCGATTCTTTACGCTCAAGTGGATGCTCTTCTGCCCCAGGTCCATCAGCTGATTCTCCAGAGCCGCCTCGACGTCGGCGCGCACGTACTCTGAGCTGTAGACCACCAGCACGATGCACGGCCGCTGCCACTTGACCGCAAGCT
The DNA here is from genome assembly GCA_043805815.1 of Chloroflexota bacterium. GTDB lineage: Bacteria > Chloroflexota > Anaerolineae > Anaerolineales > Villigracilaceae > Fen-1038. The sequence goes on along the minus strand of JAZDHO010000030.1, from coordinate 14,048 downwards.
CGAGCTCCCCCGTCAGGATCTCGAGCCGCTCGTCAAAGCTGGCGGCCGGTTCGGGAGCCTGGGTTGCGCCACTAGTCATTGAGCAGCTTCCTCAGCACCGGATGCACGTCGCACCAGTTGTCGCCGTCACGGTACTCCAGCAGCGCCAGAAGTTGCAGCAGCGGGCGTAGACGGTCGTTGTACTCCATGCGGTTGTTCTCGGAGACCTTCCTGAGCAGCTTCAGATCGTCCTTGTCCAGGATGCGGCGGTATTCGTTCCGGATCTCCGTCGCCGCCCACTCGACGTCCGAGATGTCCAGTTTGCCTCCATTGCGCCGTCGGGCGCGGCCGATGGCCGTGCGCATGATGCGCGCCATCTCGCGGAACACCCCGCCGCTGTACGTGATCGCCGTCTCCAACGCCGCCGGGTCGATCAAATTCGGCGCCATTCTCACGTGCACGAACTTGCTCAGCGTTTCATAGCCGTTCTTGTGATGTGCCTCGGGCTGCATCGGCGGATGCAGGTAGATGTTCTGCAGGAACACGGCCTGGTCGCGGATCGATTCGAATTCCTTGCTGTAGAACAGCGCGCTCGAAACCGTGTACACGATGGCGCAGTTGGGCTGCATCATGATCTCGCGCCGGTCGTGGAAGATCTCACATGCCTTCTCGATGTCAGGCTTGTCCATGTCGTCGATCAGCACCAGCGGAATGCGGTGCTCCCGGCTGTAGATCGCCGTCGCAATATGATTGATCAGCGAGATCAGGCCCGTGATGTCGGTCTCAACCACCTGCCTCAGCTCCACGCGCGTCGCCGGCTCCAGTTTCATCTTCATGCCCGCATTGACGAAGAAGGCATCGATGCCCGCGCCCACCTCCATCCGCGAGTTGCGGCCCTCCAGGATCGTGGTGATCTGCTTCTCCACCTTGCCCTTCCAGCTGTCCAGCTCCCTGAGCAGCTGCTCGGGCAGCTCGCCACCCTTCTTGCGGTACTCCCGGAAGAGCCGGCCCCCGATCGCCAACAGCACGTCGCGGTAGTCGATGTCGATGATGTCCGCTTCTTCGCGGATGCTGAAGTTGATCGGCCAGTACTTCCGCGAGATCTCGGGATTGCTCAGCAGGTGCAGGAGTTCGGTCGACTTGCCGCAGCCGCGGTGCCCGGAGAAGAAGAACTTGGGGGGGCGGTAGAAAGGTGCCAGCAGCGCGTCCGTCAGCTCCGCGATCGGATTGCCGGGGCGGTCGATGTAAAACGGATTCGGCTGGCCGTTCTTGCCGGGTTTCAGCGGCAGATCCAGCTCAAAGTTCAGCCAGGCTCTGTCAAAATCACTTGCGACGATGTAATCAAAGCTGTTCATGGTTGCCTCTGGGACGGCTCCCCGGCCTGTCGGCTCCGGGCTTCACGGTGCGGCTCAGTCGGCTGCAGCCGCCAGGCCCTCGCGGATCGCATACAGCGCGGCTTGGGTGCGGTTGGTAACATGCAGCTTGTTCAGGATATTGCTCACGTACTTGGCGATGGTGCGCTCATGCACCACCAGGCTGTTGGCGATTTCCTGGTTGCTGTAGCCGCGCGCGATCAGCTGCAGGGCCTCGAGCTCGCGCCGCGTCAGCGACTGGTTCATCACCGCGCCCTCGGACGGCCGGTTGAATTCATGGATCACCTTCATTGCCATGGACGGTTGTAGCTGGGCCTCCCCGGCCGCCAGGTCGCGAATCGCCTGCAGGAGTTGCACCCGCGTCGCGTCTTTCAACATGTATCCCAGTGCACCGGCCTTGATCGCCTGAAAGACCTGTTCGCTCTCGGCGAAGCTGGAAAGCACCAGGATCTTTGATTCCGGCACGGCGAGCTTCAGCTTCGGGATCGTCATCAGACCGTCCTGTCGCGGCATCAGCATGTCCAACAGGATCACGTCCGGCTTGGTCTTGCGCGCAACCTCCACCGCACGGATCCCGTCCTCCGCCTCGCCCACCACCTCCATGTCCGTCTGGTAGTTCAGGATGGCCATCAGGCCTTCGCGAACCACGTTCTGGTCTTCCACAACGAGAATGCGTATCTTTTTCATGTCTACATCCTGTCTGGTCGGTCCTAGAAGATCCGGATTGGTGCGGGCAGACGATCGAGCGACTCACTCGCTGGAAACGTGCCGGGTGCCAAGCGTCAGCGCTGCAAATCGTGAGGCATTCGCCTCGACGTCCCGGAGCTGCGATTCCTGCTGGCTCCATGCGTCCGGCGCCCAGATCTCGAAGTAGTCACCCTGGCCGATCAGCAGCACGTTCTCCCGCAGGCCGGCGTACTCCCTCAGGTTGTCCGCAACGGGCAGGCTGTTCCTGGCTTGCGGCAGTTCAACCGCGCTCCCCAGGAACAGACGGAGCAGCAGCCGGGCAAGGGGATCGGCTGTGTTCAGCGATGCCGCCTGCCGGTAGAGCTGCTGGAAGGCGTTGGCCGTGAGAACCTGCAGATTGCGATCAAAACCCTGCGTCATGTACGCGCCGCCCGTGAGCTCAGCTTTGAAGGAAAGCGGAACCGTGATTCGGTTCCTGATGTCCAGCGTTCGAGCGTATTTTCCTAGAAACAATTCTGGCTCCCGATCTCATCGCCGCCTGCTCACTGAGATGTGCCCATTATAGGAATCGGGCTCCTGGTTGAAAACCGCAAAATGCGCCTTTGCGCATGATTCTTTGGGGCATGCTTTAGGCAGGCCGCGCAGGTACTCTGGTCATTTGTGACCATCCTCAAGTGGCGCTGTCATATGCCGATCCGTGCTGGTCTGCCGAACACAAAAAAGACCGCCTGCACCCACAGGGGGCAGGCGGTCTCTTTGCTCCGGAGTTCTATTTCTTCGTGCGTGGCTCGGTCAGGCCCTCCCGCACCGCGTACAGCGCGGCTTGCGTGCGGCTGGCCAGCTGAAGTTTCCTCAGGATTCCGCTGACATACTTGGCCACGGTCCGTGGATGAACCCCCATTTCCTTGGCGATCTCGTTGTTGCTCATCCCCCTGGCGATCAATCGCAGCGTGTCCAGCTCACGCGGAGCCAGTGGATCAGCGGTCGGGAGGGTGTGGGTCGGATGGTCGATTTCCTGGATCACCTTCACCGCGATCGACGGAGGGATCGACGGCCGGCCCTCCGCCACATCCCGGATCGCCTGAAAGAGCTGCTCCCGGGTCGCGTCCTTGAGCAGCAGACCCTTCGCGCCCGACTTAATCGCCTGATACACCTTGTCATGGTCGGGGTAGCCGGTGAGCACCAGGATGCGGCACTCGGGCAGGATTTCCATGAGTTGTGGGATCGTTGTCACGCCGTCCTGGCCCTTCGGCATCTGTAGGTCCAGGAGCACCACGTCAGGCTTGGTCCTGCGCGCTAGCGCCACGGCCTCCACGCCCTCAGTGCCTTCGCCCACCACCTGCATGTCCTTTTGCAGGCGCAGCATCGTGACGATGCCATCCCGGATTACGTTTTCATCATCGACGACCAGTATGCGTATCTTCTTCATGCGCGCTGTCCACGACTGTCTGATTGTATCCCGGGATCCAGCGGAACCGCGACCACGATTCTGGTTCCCACGTCCGGTTTCGAGATGATCTGTAGCCTGCCATGCAACTGCGCCGCGCGTTCCCTCATGTTGCGCAGTCCGAGGCCCGCCCGGTCCACTTTCTTCACATCAAAGCCCACACCATCGTCCAGGATCTCGAGGATGACGTTGCTGCGCCCATTTTTCAATGTCACCAGCACCGATTTGGCGTGCGCGTGTCGCAGCACGTTGTTCAACGCCTCCTGCGCGATATAGTACAGCGTCATCTGTGTGTCGGTGGCGAGCGGGATGTCCTCCTCGTCGGCCAGCAGTCGCGCCTTGATGTCCGCCCGCCCTTCCACGGCCGCGAGCCGGTGGTGCAGCACTGAGACCAGGCCCTCCTTTTCCACGTCCACCTGCTGCATTTGGTACAGGAACAAGCGCATTTCCTTGACCGCCTGTCGCGCGTGCTCGCCGATCCGCGCAAATTCCTGCCGCGGGTCCACGCTCGAGCCCGCCTCCATGGCGGCCTGCGCCGCCTCGGTTGTGGTTACTAGTCCGTACAGCTTCTGGCTGACCGAGTCATGCAGGTCGCGCATCAGCCGTTCCCGCTCGGTCAACGCGATCGCTAGCTTGCGCCGCCGGTCGCTGTCGATCAGGCTCGCCATATGATCCGAAAGCGTCGTCAGGCGCACGATTTCGTCCTGGCTGAAGGCCGGTTTCTCCTTGCGCGCCAGCAGCATGCAGCCCAGGAATTTGCCGTTTTCCTCGACCTGCGCGACGAGCGGCAGCATCAGCACGCTGGCCACCGGGATGCGTCGGATGGGACCCGGGACGCGCTCGTCGTTCTCCGCATCCGCCAGGTGAATCGGCTGGCGGTTGTTCATCACCCAATGGAACAGCGGCGAGCTGGCCGGCACGTAAGCCAGATCCTCGATCGCCTCCGCCGGCAGTCCCAGGTGCGAGGACAGCTGCAGCCGTGCCTCATCCCGCCTCTTGGATTTCTCATCCATCAGGAAGATGCCCACCACCTGGCTGCGGAACGGATAGATGATGTGGTAGATCGATTCGAGCAGGAAGTCCTCGGTGCTCAGCGTGTTGCTCGCCGCGCTCGAAATCGCATTCAGCAGCACGAACATCTCATCCCGCGCGCGCTGCCGCGAGTCCTCCGTTAGCTTCCGGTCGGTCATGTCGCGCCACAGCGTCAGGCGGCCGAACGGCGTCCGCTCGCGGTCCATTAGCGTCGAAATCCGGATGTTCAGGTAGCGCCAGCCCTCTTCGAGCTGGATGCTCCGTTTCATCTCTACTTCCTGGCTGGCGTTCAGCGTAAGTCCCAGGTCGGAGAGATCTCCAAGCAGCGACGAGATCGGCTGGCCATATACTTGGTCCCGCGAGTGTCCGGTCATGCGTTCCGCGGCCGGGTTCATGTCCACCACGCTGTCATTCACGTCCAGCACGATCCAGCCTTCGTCCATGCCCTCCACCGCTGCATATCGGTCGATGGCCCCGATCTCCTCCGGCCTCTTGTCGAACAGCCCGTACAAAAAGGTTGCTGCACATAGCCCGAAGGCGAACGGCAGCAATTCCAGCCTGGAAAATGGACTGCGGCCGGCAAATTCCATGATTAAGGTGACAAGCGGAAGCATGGCTCCCAGGAACGCCAACCCCAGCGAACTGATGATCGCGTGCCGGCCCCGAAGCAGGGCGTCGATGAGAAGCAGCACTCCGGCCAGCACCATTACGAAGAGGTAGAGCGAAAGGATGCGCTCCCACGGCCCTGCGGAGAATAGCTGCGCGGGCGATGTGGCTGACTGGAGTTCCAACAGCGCGCCGCGGCCCGGGACAAGGCTGAATGCAGCCAGCGTAAGCACCGGCATGACCGCGAACAGTGCCACGCTCCCCCGGTTGATCCAGCGGCGCCTGTTGGTGCGCACGAGGATGAGCCAGAATATGGTCGTGGCCGCCAGCACCGCCGTGAGTAGCGCCACCACGGCCGCATATGCCCGCATCGTCGCAAGGCTCGCATCGTCATAGATGAGGTAGCTGGCCGTCCACACTGCGACCAACGCGCTGAGCGTGATCAACGCCGCGGCCCCTGAGGTGCCTCGTCGCCTGAATGTGCTGATGCCCACCGCCAGGACGATTCCGATGTTGATCCACAGGGCCAGAGTCTGAAAGCTGATCATTGTGCTGTCTTAGGCGCGTCCGGCTGCGGGATGCCGCCTCGGCCTCATGCGATCACTTCCTCAAGTTTCGCTTCATCGAAGAGCAGACCCAGATTCAAGTCACGCCGGATCTCGTATTTCGTGATCTGACCCGCCTCAACGGCCGCTCGCAGCAGCTCGTGTGCTTTGTCCGCCTCGCCGAGAGCAGCCTCGCGCAGGATGTTGCTGTACGTCGCCACTTCCTCGCCTCCAAGCTCCCGGGCGCGCGTTAGCTGGATCCGTGTGTCATCCGGGCGGTCGATCAGGCTGTACATCACTGCCAGCGAAGTGTGGTGCTCGGCCGCCCGCGGTGCCAGTTCTGCGGCCTTCGCCAGGCACGTGATCGCCTCATCCGGTCTCCCGGCAGCATTCTGGATGTACCCCAGCCGCCTCCAGGTGTCAGCCTCCGTCGGGTTCACCCGCACGGCCTTCTTTCCAACCGTGAGCGCCTCCTGGATGCGCCCCAACATGCAGTCGGCGGCGCTGACATTGATCAGCAGCGTCCGGCTGGAGGACCGGTATCGGAGTCCTTGGTTGAACCGGTCCAATGCCGCAGCGTGGTCCCCGCGCTCATACAGGAGGATGCCCATGCCGTTCAGCAGGCTGGCCTTGAGCTCGGGCAACTCGTACTCTTTTGCCAGGGTCAATCCTGTTTCGAACGCCTTCTCCGCCTGCTCCACATCCCCGAGCGTCCAGTGCAGATGCCCGATGTTGCCGTGGAGCTCGACCCGCGTGGATAGCGACTCAAGGCTGTCCGGCAGCTTGCCTAGCAAGTCCTGCCGCGCCCGGATACCGCCTTCCGGACTCTCGAACGGGTCCGGCGATCTCTGCATGTCCCAGGCGAGGATGCCTGCCGGCAATTGTACTTTCCCAGACGCGCGCTGACTGACGAACTCCACCACGCGGTGGCGGAACGCCCAGAAGTCCGGCGCGAAGCGCGGCAGATTGGCGGCCTCGTTCACCGTCAGCCAGAACACCGCCTTGATCGCCTCTTCAACGAAAAGTTCGCGGTGCAGGTTCAGCGCCCGGTAGGCCTGCCTGCCGTCATCGCCCCCGCCCCAATCGATGTTCGATATGAAGAACACCGGTTTGGCGCGCGGCGTTGCCTCGCGGATCAGCTGCGCGATGTCGGACCGGCGGTCGTTGATCACGATCCGGCCCACCTGGAAGCCCTCTTGGCTGAGGCGCGCCTCAAGCGCTTTCTCTGCTTTGTCTTGGCCGAATTTGGACTTGTGGACTGCGAGCAGCAGGCTTGGCCGCCCCCATTGCGCTGCCAGTGCGATCTCGTCGAAAAGAATATCTAGGTTGTCGTCAAAGGATTTTCCGTGCTGGACGCTGGTGTCAGGCATCTCATTCGGTTTGGCGGATTCAAGGCGGCTCGTCGATCCCCGTGAACTGAGCGCTGAACTCACTCCAGCCAGCACAGGAAATAGATCTTCTTCAGCGGGAATCGCGCTTTGGCTTCGTCACTCAGCTTGTCGTAGTACTTGACCCACAGGTCGAAAAAATTCTCCAGATCCAGCAGCGTGGTCTTCTGGAAGGTTTCTGTCCCGATCTCCTCGGTGACCTCCCAGGTGAAACCGCCTGAAGACACCAGCAATCCATAGTCCTTCTGGTTCAACGTCGACAGGAAGGACTTCATGCCTTCCATCGTCGTGGGCTGTCCCTTGTGTTTGATCTGCACCATGATGCGCGGACCCTTGACGCCGAGCGGATCCGTGTATGCCACCATGTCGATGTTGCCGTGTTCCTTCTCGGGCGGCGCGATCCATGCCACGTGGTAGCCCATGGCCTGCAGCAGTTCGGCGATCAATGTGCGGAACTCGAGACGCCGGGTCTCGAGCAGGTACTTCTGCACCTGCTCCCAGGCTTTCTCCTCCGCCTCCTCGACCACCATCGCCGCGGCCGGCGCTCCCTGCTTCACCTCTTCGAAGGCCCGCAGCGCCTCCTTATAAAGCTCCTGGGCGTTGGGGAACTTGCGGCAGGCCTCGCGACCGGCTTCGGTGATATACCATCGGCCCTTGTTGTTCTTCACCAACCAGCCCGCGTGCACCAAGGGAATGGTCGAAAGGCGCACGATCTTCTCGTAACGGGGGATGTTGCTCGGAGCGGCGTAGCCCTTCTCGTCCTCTGTCAGGTCCGCCACCTGGGGCAGGTACGCCATCAGCTCCTTGGCAGGCATGCCCTCCGGTTTGTTCCAGAGCAGTTCGAGCACGCTCCGCAGCAGTTCGCCGATCCGGCCGAGGGTCACCTCTGCCATCTAGCCCGCCCTCAGGACGCATCGCCGGCCGGCGCTGGGTGCCGCCAAAAGATCGTGGAAACTCAGACAGGACGGGGCAGCGAACAACTCAGGCTTCTCCGCGATGGCCATCGGGCAGGCGGCCCCTCTAGCTGCCCTGGCGCGGCAGCCCTTGCTGCTGTCGCGTCAGGACAATGAATTCTTCAATGATGGCGGGGGGGTGCGCCTCGGCACTGACCAGGACCAGATAGCCCGGTGCCCAGAAATCCTGGTATTGTGACTTGTCCCGGAATTCGTTGAACTTGTCCAGGATGCCCTTCGAGGTCTGATCGCGGATCGTGTGAATGCACTTGGACGGGGGAGTGCCAACGGTCGCGCTGACGACCCACTGGATGTACTCGGGCCGGACCTGCACCAGAGCCAGGTGCCAGCCAAACATGCCGCAGGTGTCCTTGATGGTCTTGTGAATGAAGTCAGAGACTTTCCGGGTGAGCAGGTGCTGCGGATTTCGCGGGATCAGCAGGCACGCATACGACATGTCGTATGCACGCTGCTCAAACGGCTCGAAGTGCACGTTGTTGCCGGCCCGGGCAGAGTCCTTGCTCTGCTTCCCGCGCCGCCCTGGCTTGGATTCGCCCGCCGACTCGGAGTCGGTCGCCGATTCGAGCCGCGTGGAGGACCTGTTATTCGAAGGGGGCACTTGGCTATTCTCTTCTTAGTCGCAATCCGATTCGTTCGTTGGTGTCTTGCCGCTGCTCAAATCGAATGTGGTACTCTAAGATGCAAATAGACCGCGTGGATCTCTGACGTGATTCCGAGTATCGCCGAACCTGTCAGAAAGTGAGATCCGGCCTCCACATGCCGTCACGCGGAGCCCGGCGAACCGTGCAAGGCCGTGAGCCGGAGTGGCGTGTAGTCGTTCCCCGTCGGCTGGCCGGAGCATGTCCTGCGTTCGGACCACCTTGCCGGATCAGCGCTTTCATTATAACTCAGATTCATAACTCATATTCTGGGCGCACGAGACACGCCCCACGTGTGTCAGATCGCGGGTCCCCGGCTGCCCGCGGCCGCTGAGCCGACTATTTTCGTCAGCAGCTTGCGGTAGTCGGCCGCGTTGGGCGGGTTCATGGCCACGATCTGGGTGATGACCTCCACTGCCTCGTCCTGCTTGCCACCCTGCAGCAGCAGCTCGCCCAGAGCATCCAGCTGCTCGATTGCCTCGGGTGTGCGACCCAGGCTGTGTAGCTGCGCCGCCAGCGCACGCCTGAACATGGGTTGGTCCGGGTGCTCGCGGATCAGATCCTCCAGGAACGGGATCGCTTCGGCGGCCCGCCCGCTGGTCTCGAGGTACGTCAGGAAGCTGTCCAGTTCGGCGGTGGCCTGTTGCGGCTGGGCCATGCGGGTGTACAGCTCCACGAGCTGTCTGCGCACCGCATGATCGTCCGGGCGCAGGGTGCGGATTTGCTCGTACACGCGCACTGCTTGTTTCCAGTCCAGCCGCTGCATGTCGATATCTGCCATGCGCTGCAGGATATTGACGTTCCAGGCACGGTCGGCGTTGGTTTGCTGGACGAACCGCAGCGCCGTCGTATAGGTGCGGCGCGCCATGTCCAGTTCGGCCAGTCGATAGTAGACCTCCGCCAATTCCACGTACTCCTGCAGGGACTCTTCCACCTGGCCCCGTTCCGCCAGCAGATCGATCAGCCGTGAACGCGCCGACATGTCCATCGGCGAAAGCTCGATGATGCGCCGCCAGAGCTTGGTCGCCTGCGCCACTTCGCCGCGCACGCTGTAGGCTCGCGCGATGACCGACAACTTGGCGATCGCCTCCGGAACGCGGTTGTCCTCGATCAGCAGCTCGGCCATCAGGCTGTGCAGCGGCAGATAGTTGGGCGCGCGCTGCACCGCATCGAAGGCCTCGTCCATCGCAGACCGCAGGCTGCCGGCCCGCGCCAGCTCGTGCACCCGGTTGATGGACTCAACCACGCCCAGACTCTGTGCGGCCAGCATCACCTCTGCGAGGGGCACGCTCGCGGTCGCCGCGTCGCCGCGGGTGCCCTGCTGGCGCGAATTCTGGATCTGGTCGCGCCAGTCCACCCGCATCAGCAGCCCGCGCACGTTCTCGCACAGCTGCCGGCATACGTTCGGATCCTGCTGGCCCTGCTGCGCCTCGATGAACGGCTCATAGGCCTCGCGGATCTCGTCCGCCTGCGCCTCGGGAACCGTGGATGCGTCGGCGAGCTTGAGCGCTTCGATGTACTCCAGCGAGGCGTCCTTGTGCAGGCCTTTCTTGAACAGGAGATCCCCCAGCAGCATGCGCGCGCCCAGCCCGTAGTCCCGGTGCTTGACCGCACGCGCCAGGTGCCGGATGGCGCTCTCCTGCCGCTCGCCCTTGAGCCGCAAGGCCCCCAGGCTGTAGTGCAGCGCCGGGTGATCGAAGCCCGCGTCCAGCGCCCGCTCGAGTTCGTCGGCGGCGGCCGCGTCCTGGCCCTTGCTCTGCGCGTCGATCGCCTGCCCCAGATGCATCACAACTTTGGTCTGCTCGGCACGCTGCATCGAGAGCTGCGCCGTGCCCTTAAGGATGGCGGCAATCCCGGGTTTTTGCGGGCTTGGCGTGCTGTCGACGCTGTAGTCGAAGAGGATCTCGGCCAGCCTGGTCAGCGCCTTGTGCGAGGCCTCTGCCACGGGATCGAGCTGCGGCGAGGCGTCGCCCTTCGGGCGCTGCAGCTGCTTGACCTGGGCCATGCGCAGCGGCGCAGTACCTCCCCGCGCGCGAACCGGCACCGGCAGCAGCTGCCCGGTCTTGAGCAGCGACTGGGCCTGCCGCGTCTCGCGGCTGTCCGGCATCAAGGAGGCGGCCTTGGTGACGATCTCCTGCGCCTTATCCAGGGTGCCGGCGCGCTGCAGGAGGCTGGCGACTGCCAGGTATTCGGTGACCGATTGCTGTGTGTGCCCGAGGCGTTCGTGCGCGGTGGCCAGGCGCCCGTGCGCCAGCGCCTGCTCCGGCTGCAGCGCGGTGACGCGGCTCCAGTTCTCGATGGCCTTCTCGATCTCCTGCTGTCGCAGGAAGGATTCGGCTGCCCTCATCGAAGCATCGACGGCGGCCTTGATGTCGCCGAGGCGCTCGGAGAGCTGCGCCACCTTCTCTAGCGCCAGCGGATCGTCCGGAGCGAGGCGCGCCACGTGCTGATAGACCGCCAGCGCCTCGTCGAACTCGCCCAGTTGGTACAGCGCCAGGCCCAGGCTGTTCAGCGCTTTCGGATGGTCGGGCGATTCTTTGACGGCGCGGCGATAGCAGGCCGCGGCTTTGCCCCAGTCCTGGTCCCAGGCCGCGGAATGGCCTTCGTTGAGCGCTTGCTGGTAAGCCTCTTCGCTGGGCATGTCGGTTGGCGGTTGCTGGTCGAGAGTTGGTGGCGAACCGGTTGTGAGATTCAAATCATAACATGGGAGACCGAGTGCCCGGCGTCACAGTGTCATTGCCATTGGTGGGACGCCTGATGCCCATCGTTGCGAGCAGAGTTCTCCTGCGAAGCAATCTCCACCACGGTTAGGGAGGGGATTGCTTCGTCGCTGCGCTCCTGGCGGGAGCAATCCGCCCCTTGCGGACCGCAAGGACGTGGGGCTAGAGAGTTTCTGCTAGGTCATTCCAGCCGGGATTCATCTTACTGATGAGGTCCAGCTTCTTCCGGCGTGAACCCCCCTTGATCTGCTTCTCCCGAATAATCGCGGACTTGATGGAATTCGTGACCTCGTAGTAGACCAGCTTGGTAGTCCGGTACCTGCTGGCGAACGTACTTCCGACGCCGGTCTTGTGTTCCCAGACACGCCTCCGCAGGTCCGATGTGACTCCCGTGTAGAGCACGGTGTGGTACCGATTCGTCATGATGTAGACGCAGCACTCCCCTTTCTCTCCGGACATCAGTCAAGCCAGCGGGCACCTCTCGTTAACGTCGTTGCGAGCAGAGTTCTCCTGCGAAGCAATCTCCACCACGGTTAGGGAGGGGATTGCCTCGTCGCTGCGCTCCTCGCAACGACGGCAGGAGTGCGCGAGGGGATTGCTTCGTCGCTGCGCTCCTGGCGGGAGCAATCCGCCCCTTGCGGACCGCAACGACGCGGTCAGGGCATCACCGCCATCTCACCCCAGTTCGCGCCCCAGCGCGCCTCGGTGGAGAGGGGGATGTCCAACTCGTAGGCAGAGGCCATGACCTGCTGCACAAGCTTCGACGTCTGCTGCAGCTCATCCTGCGGGACCTCGAGCACGAGCTCATCGTGCACCTGCAGCAGCATCTGGGCGCGCAGGCGCGCCTTCTCCAGCGCGGGCGGGATGCGCAGCATGGCGATCTTCATGATGTCGGCGGCGGTGCCCTGGATGGGCGCGTTGATGGCCTCGCGCTCCTCGCGGTTGCGCGCCGTCACGCTGGCGTGCGCCTGGCCCAGCTGCGTGAAGTAGCGGCGGCGGCCGAGCAGCGTCTCCACGTAACCCTCCTGCGCGGCAGACTTGCGGATGCCGTCCAGGTAGCTCTTGACGCCGGGGAACTGCGTGAAGTAGGCGTTGACGAAATCCTCGGCCTCCGCCAGCGTAAGGTCGGTGGCGCGCGTCAGACCGAAGGGGGACATGCCGTAGATCAGCCCGAAGTTGATGGCCTTGGCGTGACGGCGCATGTCCTTGTCGACCTGCTCGAGCGGGACGCTGAAGATGGCGGCCGCGGTAGTGGCGTGGATGTCCTGCCCGGCGCGGAAGGCGGCCAGCATGCCCTCGTCGTGGGCCATGTGCGCCACGATGCGCAGCTCGATCTGCGAGTAATCGACCGACAGCAGCACATGGCCCGGGGCGGCGATGAAGCCCTTGCGGATGCGCCGACCTTCCTCGGTGCGGATGGGGATGTTCTGCAGGTTGGGATTCGACGAGGAGAGCCGCCCTGTGACCGCGCCGGTCTGGCTGTAGGACGTGTGCACGCGGCCGGTACGCGCATCGACGGCCGCGGGCAGCGCATCGACGTAGGTGGACTTGAGCTTGGCGAGCTCGCGGTGCTGGATGACCATGTCCACAACGGGGTGCTTGCCCTTCAGCGCGTCGAGGATGTCGCCGGAGGTGGAGTAATGGCCGCTGGCGGTCTTGCGGCCGCGGTCCGGCGGCTGCAGCCGCAGCCGGTCGAAGAGCACCTCCGAGAGCTGCTGCGTGGAGTTTATGTTGAAGGGCTTGCCGACCGCGTCGTGGACCTGCTTCTCGATCTCGCCCAGGCGCCCGGTGAGCTCCTCGTCGAGCTTCTTGAAGAACGGCAGGTCCAGCAGCACGCCGGTCATCTCCATCTGCGCCAGGACGGAGATCAGCGGGGTCTCGACCTCGTCCATCAGCCGCGTGCCGTGCACCTGCTCCACGCGCTCGCGCATGATGGGCAGCAGCCGCAGCGTGGTCTCCGCATCCGCGGCGGCGTAGGCGGCGGCGCTCTCGATGGCGACCTCCGCCATGCTGAGCTGGTGCTTGCCGGTGCCGATGAGCTGCTCGATGTGGGTCATCTCGGCGCCCAGGCGCGCGTAGGCCAGGTTCTTGAGGCCCAGGTTGCGCGAGTCGGGGTCGACGACGAACTCGGCGATCATGGTGTCGAAGCCCAGCGGCGCGACGACCAGACCATGGCGCGCCAGCATGATGTAGTCGTACTTGGCGTTGTGGGCGATCTTGGGGATGCGCGGACTGGTGAGCGGACCACGCAGGGCCTCGATGACCTGGTCCACGGGCAGGTTCTGGCCTGCCAGATGGGCCAGAGGGATGTAGTAGCCGGCGCCCTCCTTGACGGCGAGCGAGATGCCGACGATCTCGGCCTGCATCTCGTCGGTGGAGGTGGTCTCGGTGTCGAAGGAGATGACCGGGGCGCGGTCCAGCTCGCGTACCAGCGCCTCGAGCTTCTCGGGGGTGTCGACGATCGTGAGGGCGATGTTGGTGTCCCTGTCCCTGGGACTCGTGTCCCAGGGACTTGCGGTGGCGGCCGGAGGCCGCCCCGCGGCGGCGAACAGGGACATCTGCTTCCCGGAGACCTCCGAGGTCCTCGAGACTTCGGAAGTCTTGCCAGTGAGTTTTTGCAGCTGCTTTATGAGGGTGCGGAACTCCAGGGACTCGAAGA
>JAZDHO010000029.1:0-4884 GCA_043805815.1 Chloroflexota bacterium | reverse complement strand
GAGGGGAAGCTAAAACCATCTTCCGACACGCCAACGCACCTCGAATTGTATAAGGCGTTTGCCAACATCGGCGGCGTTGTCCACGCTCACAGCCGCTGGGCAACGAGTTTCGCCCAGGCCGGGCGCGGCATAACGGCGCTTGGAACCACGCATGGTGACTATTTCTACGGCGAGATCCCCTGCACCCGCCAGATGACTAAAGACGAAATCGAAGGCGCATACGAGAAAGAAACAGGGCTGGTCATCAAGGAGACTTTCCAGGGAAAAGATCCCAACGCCATCCCCGCCGTGCTCGTTTGCCGCCATGGCCCATTTGCCTGGGGCGCCGATCCGCTGGATGCCGTCCACCATGCCGTGGTGTTGGAGGAAATTGCCTTCATGAACTTCCAAACCATGCTGCTTGACCCGGTCATTCCGCCCATGCAGCCGGAATTGTTGGATAAGCATTATTTGAGAAAACACGGCGCCAATGCCTATTATGGACAGACTGTAAGAAAGGAGACAGAATTATGATTGACCTGAAACAATATGAAATCTGGTTTATCACCGGCAGCCAGCACCTGTATGGCCCAAAAACGCTCGAACAGGTTGCGGCGCATTCGCGCGAAATCGCCGGGGCATTGGGTGCTTCGGCCGAGATGCGGGTCAATGTGGTGTTCAAACCCGTCATGACCACGCCCGAAGCGATCAAAGAATTGTGCCTCGAAGCCAATTCGGCCAAGAGATGCATCGGTCTGATCACCTGGATGCACACCTTCTCGCCCGCTATCATGTGGATCGCCGGGTTGACCCTGCTCAAGAAGCCCTTCGCCCACCTGCACACCCAGTACAACCGCGAGATTCCCTGGGCGGAAATTGACATGAGCTTCATGAATCTGAACCAGGCCGCCCACGGTGACCGCGAGTTCGGTTTCATCGGCTCGCGTTTGCGCCTGGAACGGAAAGTGGTGGTCGGCTTCTGGCAGGATGCCGAAGTCCGGCGCGAACTGGGCGTATGGGTGCGCGCCGCCGCGGCCTGGGCCGACTGGCAGGGCGCCAAAGTGGTCCGCTTTGGCGACAACATGCGCGAGGTGGCCGTCACCGAAGGCGACAAGGTCCAGGCGCGGATTCAATTTGGATATGATGTCTACGGTTATGGCGTGGGCGACCTGGTTAAGGCGGTCAATGACGCCGATGAGGCCGAAATCAGGCAGATGATGCAGGCGTACCTCGACGAGTACGATGTTGTCCCGGCGCTGCGCCCGGACGGCGAGCGCAACTCCTCCCTGCGCGACGGCGCGCGCATCGAAGTGGGGATGCGCAATTTCCTGAAAGCGGGCAACTTTAAGGCCTTCACCACCACCTTCGAGGATCTGCACGGCCTGGCGCAACTGCCCGGCCTGGCGGTGCAGCGCCTGATGCGTGACGGTTACGGATTCGGCGCAGAGGGCGACTGGAAGACCTCCGCCCTTGTCCGAGCCATGAAGGTCATGGCCGCCGGCCTGCCGGGCGGCATCTCGTTCATGGAAGATTACACCTACCACTTCAGCGCCAGTGGTGACAAAGTGCTTGGCGCGCACATGCTCGAAATCTGCGAATCGATCGCCAAACCCGGCGCCAGGCCCAAACTGGACATCCTGCCGCTCTCGATCGGCGGCAAGGACGACCCGCCGCGCCTGATTTTCGATGCCAACACCGGCCCGGCAATCTGCGCATCCATAATGGATATGGGCCAGCGCTTCCGCATCGTCGCCAACGTGGTGGATGTCGTCCCAACCGATGCGCCACTCCCCAATCTCCCGGTGGCACGCGCCCTGTGGCTGCCCCGCCCGAACTTGAAAACCGCTGCCGCGGCCTGGATCTACGCCGCCGGCGCACATCATACCAGTTTCGGCTATGCCGTGACGGCCGAGCACTTGAAGGATTTCACTGCGATTGCGGGAGTCGAATTCCTGCTGATCGATGAAATGACCGAGGTTGAGAGCTTCAAAGACAAACTGCGCTGGAATGATCTGTACTATCTCCTCAACAAAGGCATCTAGCAGGTGATAATCCGGCCCGACGGCACGCTAGTGATGGTTGGAGATTCGATCACGGATTGCCAGCGGATCTATCTCGGCAACCCGTAAGGCCTGCCCGCCGACCTGGGCAAAGGCTACGTTAGTTTTGTGGATGGACTGCTCACCGCATGTTGCCCGTCCCATCTCATTCGTGTGCTCAATCGGGGTATCTCGGGAGATGCGGTCCGCGAGTTGAAGGCGCGCTGGCAAGCGGATGTGCTTATTTTCAATTCCCCATTAGCTCTCGATCTCCATCGGCATGAACGACTACTGGCAGCAATTCGACGGCAAGCATGACGGAATAGGGGACATAACCGGCCGCAACTGCGCGGCGGAGGTGTTCGCATGGCCACGCTGTCCAACAACTCCATAGCCCTCGAGTTCAAGGACGGGCATATCCTCGCCACGAACCGCCTGACCGGCAGCCTCACGCGCCTGGCCTGTCCCGGAGTGGCGCTGAGCCTTGGGGGCGAGGCGATCAGCTTCACCGACGCGGAAGTGCGGGCCCGGGATCGCGAGGTGCTGCTCACCTGTCGGGACGCCGCAAGCGGCATCAGCGCCGCCGTTCGCTACTGGCTCGAGGGCGAGGAGCCCTGGTTCCGTAAGCAGGTGACCCTGCAGGCACCTCCTGGCACACCGACCCCCGACCGGCTGCTCGTGGACCGCCAGCCGGAGCCGCCCCTGCCGCTGCGGCGGGTGGGGTATGGCCTGCGTGGGGGCCCGGCCTCCGAGGAAGTCATCGGCCTGAACACCTATGCCGACACCCCCGGCTGTGGCTATCCGGTCTATGCCGGGGAGTGGTTCTTCGGCCTGGAGCACCCGGTCGGCTTCGCGGTTCCCGGCGAGGCCCTGGAGTTGTACCACCATCCCGTGTGGGATGAACGGGGGCGGATCGCCTCTTTCCCTGCTGTCTTCGGCGTCGGCCGGAGCCATGTCGACGTCCCGCGCGCCTTCATGGACTACGTCTGGCAGATCCGCAACCCCCGGTTGGCAAAGCCCTTCACCCATGTCACGACGGGGTGGTCCACCCGCTCGTTCGCGCCCGGTGAGTACGTTGACTCGTTTGAGGGGCGCGAAGCCTTCGTGGACGCCATGCTGCGGTTGGGCCTGCGGCCGACGGCGCTGGGCATCGATGCCGGATGGTTCGAGCGGGCTTCCATGTACCATGCCAAGGGGGATGACGACCGGGACACGCGGATGATCGCCTTTCGACGCAGTCTGCAGGAGCGGGGGCTGAAGCTGTCGGTCTGGGTGAGTCACAACGGGCGTACGGGCTTTGACATGGACTGGATCCAGAAGCAGGGCTGGGAGATAGGGGAGGGGCCGGGGTCGTACTCCTGGGGTCAGTACGTGGTCATGATGCAGCCGGAGTTCGAGGCAGCGCTCGGGCAGCGCTTTGGGCAGATCGTCGGACCCATGGGAGCCGATCACCTCAAGATCGACTGGGACAACGAGTGCGCCACCAACGAGCACTTCAGCGAAAGGTACCCCACCCCCGATCACGTCCGCGAGGCCTCTGTCCTGGTCTTCAACCGCCTCGACGCCCGCATGCGGAAGGTGAACCCGGACCTGATCACCCGCAACGGCTGGTGGCCGAGCCCGTGGTGGCTCAAGTACGCCGACCAGGCGTGGCTGGTGGACTCGGGCGACTGCGAGTTCATCGCCTGGCCTTCGCGCACGCAGCGCGACCGTGACATCACCCACCGCGACGCAATGTACTACCACATCACCCGGAAGGCGGAGACCCCCTTCCCGCTGGATGGCTATGACAACCACGGCTTCGCCGATGCCCTGGATAACTGTTTCACCACGGAGCGACACACCTGGCTGGACAACGCCGTGCTCTCCGCCTTACGCGGCACCACATACATCCACTTTCCGCTGTGCCCGGAGGCGATCCGGCAGTGGCAGGCGGACATGCTGCAGGGCGTGCTGGGCTGGTGGGAGTACCACGCCGATGAGCTGGGCGGGCGGCAGTCCCGGATGGTCCTCGGCAACCCGGCCCATGGCGAGGTCTACGGCTTCCTTCACCCCTGCCAGGGCGGGGCCTGTCTGGCGCTGCGCAATCCGTCGCCGGAGCCGCGGGGCGTGCGCCTGTTCCCGGAGGCGTGGCTCGGGTATGATCCGCTGACGACACGGCAGGTCTACCCATACTATCAGGACATCATTCCGCATGGCATCACGCTGCTGGGCCATGAGGTGCGGGTGCTGCAGTTCCTGCTTGAGGCGGCGGCGCCGATGTCGCCCCTGGAGGGGGTGCCGTTCTTGGCCGAGACGGCCGGCGATGGATTCCGCTACTCCTTCCCCGGCAACCGGCCACTGGGCCACGGCATCGGCCCGGTCGTCCACCTTGACATGCAGATCCCGGACCTGACGGCGGAGGAGGTCAGCGCCGCGGCCATCGAGGTCGGTTTCCGCAGGCAGTGGTACGTGGGCGTACCACATCGCATGGAGCAGGCCGAGCTGTTCTTCACGATCCGCGGGCCGCACGACCTGCTCGATCGCGTTCAGGTGCGCGCCGGGACCTCACGCTACCGCGGGGACGTCATCCGTGAGAGCAGCCCGCTGACCCGCATTTTCCGCGGCGAGAAGCATGGCTATGGGACGCGGGTCATTCTACCACCGCTGGAGCCTCGGGCGCGCGACGACTACCTGATACCGGTGCCGGACGGCGGGTGGACCGGCCTGACGGTGGAGCTGCTGGGCCCTGGAGCCGAGACGCTGGGGTTCAACGCCTGGCTGACCGGCTTTGAGAGCCCGGCGCGACAGACGCTGCAGCGCCCCGAGCCGCCGGTGCCGGGCCCGCTCCTGCCCTCACACCCGTACGGCTTCAGCCGCGTGCTGA
>JAZDHO010000028.1:0-17575 GCA_043805815.1 Chloroflexota bacterium | reverse complement strand
ATCCGCTCACGGTCGGGTACACCTGCATAGAGAACGAGTCGGGGAAGGTGACCGTCTGGCTTAGCCGGGCGCTGCCCTGATCCACCGACATCACCAGTGCGTTCTTTTCCTTCACCAATTCGGTGCGCAGGGGAGGGGAGTTTCCGTCAGGTGGCTGCCACGACCATCCCGCAGGTGTCTGCGCATAGAATAGCCAAACTGTGAAAGCGGGATTGATGATCAGGTCCGGGCTGACAATCGTCTGCTCGCCGGCTATGTCCTTGACGGCTCGCAGCTCGTAATTGCCCCCGCCATCGCTGATTACCAGCTGCGCACCCTTGGCAATCGAAAAAGAATAGGAGTAGGTGCTGATCACGTATCGGGCGGACTCACCTGGCTCTAACACCTCTGGCCCATTTTGGATATCCCAAGGCAGAGGTTGTGTGCCATCATGCTGTACGGAAAAACGCGGGCGGAAGAGCTGATCGGAGTGATTGGCAACGCTGAGGCTCAGCCGGAACACGCTGTAGCTGTCAGCAGATTGCAGCGGATAGATCAGGCTGGCGGAGATGGTCGGTGGGCGGCTCACTAAGAAGGCTGCGAGCAGCAGGTTCGCGGCCAGCGTGGCTGCGATGAAATACTTGGTTTGCCGTGCTCGTGTACGGGATTCAAGTTGATCCACGCCGCTCCATTTGTGACGCGTCAGAGCGAATAGGAGCGGCGGGATCCAATACTCCCAGTGATTCGTGAGGCCTCGATAGAACATCCAAAAGAAGATGGCCGGGAAGATCCAGAAGCTCATTCCGACCCAACGCGGGTGCCGCCAATGCACGATGATCATCAATGCGAGAAAAGAAAGCTGAAGGACGGTGAAGAAGATGCGGGGCAGAGGCAGCAGATTGTATTGCGAGAGAGTGCCGAGGCCGTGACTGGCAACGTTGAAGGCGGCATAGGTGGGCTCGAACGCGCCTAGCACCCATCCCCGAACGTCCCATAGAATGAAAGGCAGGTTGATCAAGAGAAATATGCCTAGGCTGACGCCCACAAAATGAACTATGCGATCACGTCTTTCGGTCCCATTGCCTTCGGTATTCCACACATAGATGAGCAGAAAAGGTGCGAGGATCCAGGGCTGTTGGCGGTATGCGCAGGCTAGGCCGAAGAGCACCCCCCGGAGCGTCGGGCGTTTCCAGGCCAGCAGCATGGCAACCAGCAGCGTGCTCCACACAATGTCCTGTATGCCGGTGAGAGCAAGGTAGAAAAAATCACGCGTCGCGAACAGTGCCAGAACGAAGAGTGACCTGAACCGGACCGGGGCACCGAAAAAGAGAAGGATGAGCAGTATTGAATGGAAAACCAGGCTGATGATACGAGCCTGCCCCAAGCCGATGGTGCCGAAAGCCAGCAGCAGCAGCGTTGGCAGTGCCGGATAGGTCACGCGGTTTTGTTGCGACCCATCCAGGAAGTAGGTGTATAGCAATCCCTGGTCGCGATAGACGCGGGTGGCATCCGAGAAATTCCACGAGTACGGGTTGAAACCCTTCCTGAGGGCTTCGGCAGCATATTCGCCGATCATCTCATTGTCAGGGTGTGAGGTCGTGAAGGGCGTGGCGTTTTGCCATTGGAGAGAGGCAAGTATCCACAGCGATCCGACCAGACCGGCAAGTACGATCCATTGGGAAACGCGCGGCACGCGTGCCGTCATTGCCAACAGAAAGCAGGCAATGCTGAAGGCCCATGCCGTGGCACTGAACGTGAGGACTGCCAGCTGCCAGTAGGATCCGGCCTGTATCCAGAGTGAGGCCGCGGCTTGAAAAACCACCAGTCCGGTGCCGATCAATCCGAGACGGAGCGGGATGGTGCTCCGGGAAAGTCCGACCAATCCGCTGGGTTGTCCCGGAGCATTGCCATCGGACAATCCAGAATCAGTCACCGCATTTCTCCGGCAAGCTCTTGTTTCAGCCCTTCGATGCTGGCCAGAATCCCTCTATCCTCCGGAGCAAAGCTGAGGGCGCGTTGATAGGCCTCCAGCGCGCGGGCGGTATTGCGTTGGCCTTCATAAGACCGACCGAGGCGCTGATAGTAGGCGGCCGGATCGTTCAGCGTATCCGCCATCAACGTCCTGGGCGTGAGGTGATCGCTGCTCTGAATGATGGGTCCGAAAAAGGCCTCGTAGGTCGTCGCTTGATCGTTGGTGAAGAAGAGCCTCAGTCTGAAAAGTTGCGCGTCGATGTCCAGGCCGCGATAGTAGGTACGGCTCAACGCGGGCAGAGACAATCCGGCCTCGCCATAGGCTGCCTGCAGGTCGATCTCCTGGTAGGTCCAGGCCTGTGCCGGGACAGTGCGCTGGATGACGTGCGCGCCCTCATCCAGCGGACCTCTGTACGAGTCCGGTCCGAACAGGATCCATAGCTGGTTTCTGCCATCCAGGATCTCCAAACCGTAGGCCTTCGAACCGCCTGCCGGTGGATAGAGCCACATACCAAAGGGAACACCGGGGTAGAGGAAACTGGTCGAGAGATAGCTCGCCTGGGGCCGACCGCTCGCCGGGTGCGCGGTCAGCACAAGCGCCGGACGCCCGTCTTGGATCTCCAGCGACGCAGAGTCCACGTTGGAGGGTTGCCAGTAGAGAGGCATACCCCGTGTTTCATCCCACATCCTGAACTCGCCGTTAAGCATCATATCGGGCCACCTGAGTCCAGGATCGGATTCGATGGCAAGCACGCCTCGCAGCGAATAGTCACCACCGGCATCCGTAACTACCAGTTGCACAGGTTCCCTTCCATGGAAAACGCGGTCAGAGCGGTTCGATGCGATTGTGTATGTAGCGTGCTCACCGGCCGACAGAACGAGGGGGCCGTGCTCGATATACCAAGGCAAGGGATTGGTGGAGTTGCTCCGCGATTGGATGGCGAAGCGCGGTGTGAGTGTGTGGGCGCCAAGATTGGTCACATCCACCACGAGTCGTCCTCTGGCGCCCTCGCCGGCAAACATGGGCAGTTGAAGTCTGATCAGAACCGGTGCCTTTGGCGAGGCAAGGACGGCCCCCGCCGCAAACAACACCAGAAGCGATCCAAACACAACCGCCAGAGTCGACCTCCATGAGTTGTGTCGGCCCGGCGGTTCGAATGAAGGTTGAGCGATAACCACTGCCAGAAGCATCGGGAAGCACCAGAATAACCAATAGCTCACGAGGGTTCGGTAGGAGAACCACATGAAGATACCCGGGAAGATCCACAGGGCGTGGCGCAGCTGAGCGTAGTGTCGCCAGTACATGAAGATCAGCAAGCCGAATGCCGAAAGCGTGACGAATAGAAAATACAACTTCGGAAGGTAAAGGATGCCGCCTTGTGTGATCGTGGACAGACCCCCCTGGCTCAGGATTACCAGTGAATTGCGAATGGGGTCGGTGTATCCGTTGAACCAGGCCACGGGATTCCATAGCAGGAACGGGCCGTTGAACAGGAGAAACGTGGCACCAGTGATGAATAGGAATCGGGCAAGGCCAGCGGGCGGCTGGCCTCGATCATCCTCGTTCCAGAGACGAATCAATAGGAAGGGAGCCAACAAGGCGGGACTTTGTTTGAGGGAGACCGCGAGCCCATATAGGATTGCACGCAGGGTCGGGCGCCGCCAGGCGGCCACCATCGCGACTAAACCCAGGATCCACACGATGTCAAGGGTGCCGATGAGCGTCAGGTTGACAAAGTCAAATCCGGCGACCGCGGGAAGGAGGATGACAGGCTGCCACCGGCGGGGAGTCGCCAGGAAAGTGAGTACGAGTACGCCAAGATGAGCAACTATCGAGAGCGTGAAGACGCCCGGGAGCCCAAGTGCTTGAAAGGGCACGACCAGCAAGAAGAGAAGCACTGGGTATGAATAGCGGCTGACAGAGGCGCTGTTCAGCAGGGGAGTGCTCGATCCCTGTTGTGTACGGTACAGGTCAAAAACGCCGCTGAAGTCCCAAGTGTAGGGATTCTCGCCATGCCGGATCAAGATTCCAGCCAGGTCTGTGTTAAGCCCAACGTCAGTAGGGATAAGACCTGGCACCCGCGAGAATTGAACCCAGAATTGCGCTTGAATAATCACCTGCATGACGTAGGCGCCGAGGATCAACCAGCGTAGATGCGGCGGTGGTCGGAGCACACCTGCTGAGGCCAGCGCAAAGAGACCAAGCCCACCGAGAACGACAAGGATTGGAACGTTGAGAGTCGCGGTCGCCGGCGTTACAGAGCTGGCCAGGACAGTTGCCGCGTATATGAACAGGCCACCCGCCGTGGCCAGGCCAAGTCGGAAGATGACGGAGGGGGTCACCCCGGGGGCTTCAGAGGAAATCATGTAGAGCCTGCCTCAGCTCAATATCTCAAGCACGCGCCCAGCATCAACTGATTGTATCAATTGCCCTGCCGGATGAGAAAGGCAAGGGCATAGAACGCGATGGTTGGTGGTACAAGCACCTGGTATCCAAGCTCCAGCGCCAGCTACTCGCGTCCTCGGCCTACATGGATCGGATGACCGGGACCTGTCCTCGCCCTTCGATTCCGCTACCCCTTTCCATTTCTCAAGACGGCCCATGCCTGGGCGGCAATGCGCGCTTCGGCGGCAGTCCGTCCAGGTGGCGCTGAGAAAGTCCGACCATGCTTACCCTGATGCTACTGGCGCTCGGCCTGATGGCCGCTGGTCACTTATCTCGGTAGGCAGGCGGAAACAAAGCACGCTGACACTTGAGCGCTTCTGATGCAGAAGAATCAACCCACTATTGTCCGAGCGCCCACCGCCACTTTCACAAGTGCAGCAGTTTTCTGTCCTGCGTTCCCTGATCAGAGCACAATTGGTCAGCTTTAGATAAGTTCCAGACGGCCAAACGGTGAGCCCATGATACTGGGAACGTGCTGGCATAGGACGGAGTTGCCTTTCCCTTTCCGGCTGCAATTCGGTCGCAATTGGGAAACTACCCCGTGGACACCATGCACGCCACAGACTAATCTACCGGAAATTCTGGAACCAGGTAGTCGCATTTTCACGCCGTAGACCGCATATACACGCTTCCCAACGACTCCTAACCAGTGGGTTATGTGCCGGGGCGTCGCCGGCGGCCTCCCCGCGGCGCGTTTGCGTTGCGGCGCCGCCACAGCATTCTACGTGCACCATGATCCGCCTCTAATCCCCAATCCCCAGACTACCAGCTCCCAATTCCCAATCTACAATCCACAAACTGCGAACCGAAATCCCTCGTGATACAATCCCGCCGATGGAAGAAACCACGCTCATCCATGACGCCCAGCGCGGCGATCTGGATGCCTTTAACACGCTCGTGCTGCACTATCAGGACTCGCTCTTCAACACCGCGCGCCGCATCCTCGGAGATGAGGAGCTGGCGGCAGATGCGACCCAGGAAGCATTCATCTCGGCCTTTCGCAGCCTGAAGAGCTTCCGCGGTGGTTCGTTCAAGGCGTGGCTGATGCGCACGGTGACCAACGCCGCCTACGACGAACTTCGCCGGCGCAAGCGCCGTCCGACCGCACCGATGGAGCCCGACAGCGAGGACGGGGACGGCATCGACGAACCCCGCTGGCTCGCCGATCCGAATCTCTCTCCGGAAGAAACCAGTGAAGCCCACGAACTCGAGCATGCCATGGAGCACTGTCTCGAGGGCTTGCCCTTCGACTATCGCACGGTCGTGGTCATGGCCGATATCGAAGGTCTTGACTACACGGAAGTGGCGGCTGCGGTGCGTGTGCCGCTGGGGACTGTCAAGTCCCGGCTGGCGCGGGCGCGCCTGCGCCTGCGTGAGTGCCTGCGCGGCTTCGAGGAACTATTGCCTGCCATGTTTCGTCTACAGCACGAGCCCAGCGCGTGATCCAACATGAAATTCCGTGATGCCGAACACCTCTCAGCGTACCTGGATGGGCAGCTAAGCGCCTCCGAGATCTCGCGACTGGAGGCCCGCCTGGCTGTCGATGCAGGCCTGCGCCAGCTGCTGGACGACCTGCGGGTCGCCAGGGGTCTGCTGCGGCGCGTGCCGCGCCGGCGCGCCTCGCGTAACTTCGCCCTCAGCCCGCTGGACGCCAGGGTGCGCGCGCCTCAGCCGCGGGCTGTGCCGGCGCTGCGCTATGCCGGGGCGGTGGCATCGCTCTTGTTCCTCTTCACCGTTGCGGTGAACAACATCGCGCCGTTGGCAGCAAGGAGGCTTGCTGCCGCGCCCGCGGCCGGGATTGGCATGGGCGGAGGTGTGGGCGGCGGCGCACCCGAGGCCGAAGCAACCGAGCAGACATTGACCCTTGCACCCCTGGGCACTCCGCTGGTGGAGGAACCGCCTGCGGCGCAGGATCTGGCTGCCCCGACCCCGGAGGCTTTTGCCAAGGCGGCGCCTCCGGCCGGGAGTGCTGCCGCAGAGGCGCGACCAGGGGCGCCTGCGCCGATCCCTGAAGGTTGGATGCTGATGCTGGCAATTGCCGGCATAGGATTCGGCGCGCTTTCCTGGTACATCGATCGGCGCACACGTCGCAATTTCCGCAGCAACTACTTCGAGAAATGAGTCCTCCCGGGAATCCGCGAAACCCAAAGATGGGCAGGGTGCCGCACCCTGCCCATTTTCGAATAGCCATGCTTTTTCCGCCTTCGCTGCACGTAAGACGGGGATCACGGGGGAATGCGTGAAGGACGCCGACATGTCCTTCTGCCCGCGCTGCGGTACGCCACTGGCCGCCACCGAGCAGTTCGGCCGGATGCGGCCTTCCTGCCCCAACTGCGGCTGGGTGCATTTCGCCGATCCCAAGGTCGCGGCCGCAATCGTGCTGCAGGACCGCGACCGCGTGCTGCTCGTGCGGCGCAGCAATGAGCCGTTTCGAGGACGGTGGACGCTGCCTGCCGGGTTTGTCGACGCCGGGGAGCAGCCGGCGCGCGCCGCCGAACGCGAGTGCCTCGAAGAAACAGGGCTGAGCGTGCGCGCCACGCACGTCATCGATGTCATCGCGGGGCGCGAGCACGCCCGTGGCGCGGACTTCATCATCGTGTATGCGGCAGAGATCGTATCCGGCGAGCTGGCGCCCGCCGATGACGCCGATCGCGCCGAATGGTTCGATCCGGCCCATCTGCCGCCGCTCGCCTTCCAAGCCACGGCCTCGGTGCTGCAACTGCTTGCGAAGAATCGGACAACCAGCACTTAATTCACCTTGCGCCGGCCGCGCGATGTTCGTATAATCGGCCAACTTCAACAGGAGGAGAGAATTCTATGAACACCCGCGGTTTCCATTTCGTATTCGGCTTAATGGCATTGATGCTGGCCGTTGGCCTGGCGTGCGGATCGTCGACCCCCACAGCGACGCCTGCGCCCACGGCGGCGCCAGCGCCGACCGAAAGCCCGGCGCCCAGCGGCGACGAATGGGTGACCTTCACCGACGAGAACGACTACCTGGCCATCGACCTGCCCGCGAACTGGGAATACACCCAGACCGTGGATAGTGAGAACAACAACTGGTACTGGGACGTCTTCACCGCCTCCGATGGGCATGCAAGGATCGAGAGCATCGTCTACGACGACGGCACGGCGTGGACAGGCTCGCAGATAGGCAAGACAGCCCTGCAATGGCTGCACCAGTTCTACAGCAGTACCGGGAAGGAAGGCGACATCCGCATCAGCGATGACAGCATCCAGAAAGATGGCAGCGAGCGCCTGACTTGGGCGTCCAAGGGCGGCAACTACTCAGGCATCTCGTTCTTCGAGATCCGCAAGCCGACCGCCATGCTGATGTTCACGGTCTTGTGGGATGATGCCTCCGCAGAGCAGTACGGTGAAGTGCTGGATCAGGTGATCGGAAGCTATCGGACCCCCTAGGCTTTGAGATCAAACAAGAAGAGACCGGCCTACGCCGGTCTCTTCTTGTTCACAGGTGCAGGCCGGCTCATGGAACCAGGAGCCAGTCGCCGTAACGCGGCGTCTCCCAGCTTCCAAGCGGTGTACCATCAGGCGCGAACGCGGACATGGTCGTTGCACCTTGGCCGCCACGCGGCGCTGCGGACACCAGCAGCGGGCTGCCGTCCATGCGCCGCGTGGGACGCAGGTCCAGGCCCGCGGCCTCGCGCAGGATCGCGCCATTCACGGCGTTGACCTCGATCGTTGCACCGGGCCCGCCTGCCGCGTAGTCCCAACGATGGACCAGGATGGTGTGTGAATCGCCGGATGGACTGAGAGATTCACCAGCGGCCTCGGAACGATAGAGCTCGGCGGCATCCAGGCTGCGGATGGCCTGCAGCTGAAGCGCTGTCTGCGTCAACTCCCAGTCGCCGTTTGAGGGCTTCGTGAACTTGTTCTGCAACCCGAGCGTGTAGATGATCTCACCGTCCGGCGAGACGATGGCCCTGCGTTCGGTTCCATCCTGAACCTTTGCGTGCGCCGTTCCCGCTCCCAGCGCCAGGAATCCCTCGAACCACGACAACCTGGGTTGGATATCCAGCGTCAGCACCCGCTTGCGCGCAAAGTCGACGCCCGTCAATCGCTGCGCGTCCGCGTGCACGAGGTACAGAGAGTCGCTGATGGGAGCGAATGCGATCCCGGGTCGGTATGTCGTCCCGGCGCCCGGCTCGTGCGCCTCGCCTTTGAACTGGTCATTGGGCTCGAAGCCGTCGCGCACACTCTCCAGCGTCCGTGACCACAGCAGGCCCAGATCCTGCGCCGATCGCAATTCCGCGATCGGCGGGCCCTGGCTGAGGCCCGTGTCAACACGTTCCTGCTGCCCGTAGATCATCAGGCGCTCACTATCGGAGGAGAAATCCATGCCCGCGACGTACAGCGGAGTATCAATGTGCTTCAGCAGGATGCACGCCGCGGCATCCACCAACCATACGGTGCTTCGTCGCGTTTCGACCGTGGCTATCGCAAAGCGGTTCCCATCTGCGCTGACGGCGTGAGCGGACGTCCAACCGCGCGTCGGCAGTTGCAGCCCTGTGGCCTCTGTCCACGTCGGCAGGTCGAGGAAGTGCAACTCGGCGAACGAACCCTCGGCCGATGGATATCTCGCGAGGATCAGGGAACTTCGGTCGGAGGTGAAATCGTAGTGGAAGTTCGCGCCCAGGTCGATGGGTTCGTATCCCTGCAGCGCGCGGCCCGTGGCCGGATGCACGGGAGCGAGCGTCAGGCGGTCAGAATCCAGTTCCTGCAGCGCGGCAAGCGCGCTCTGCGCGAACGGTACAGCAGCCGTTGTGGCGGCGGGAGCCGGCTCTGTTGCGGCCGGTGCGGCTGTGCTTTCAATGGGAACCGAGGGAGCCGTGGCCCCCTGGCAGGCCACCAGCCCGAACGCCAGTATCCAGGCGACGGTAATCCTTGATCTCAGTCGTGCGCTCATCTCATCTACTCCTTCGGGCTTACCTTTAATCGCCGTCCAAACGGATTCATAGAGTGTACACTGGCCGGCCCGCGCGGGTTCCATCGCCGCGCCCCTCTGCAGGCCCCGCGGGGTCCGGGCTGTGCGCCCGATGGCCTGACGGGTATATGCTAGAATTCCCAGCATGGCTCTGGACCTGCGTCCTTCTCCGATCGCAGGCTTGTGGTACGAAGGTGACCGCAAAGTCCTGGCGCGCGAGGTGGATGCGTATCTCGATGCCGCGCAACTGCCGGCGCTGAACGGAGAGGTGATCGCCGTCATTACACCGCACGCGGGACATCGCTACTCAGGGCCGGTGGCCGGCTACGCGTTCGCGGCCGTGCGCGGCACGGACCCCGATCTCGTCGCGGTGTTGTCTCCATTCCACAACCATCATCACGCGCCGCTGCTGACGGCGGACCATGCCGGGTACGTCACGCCACTGGGCAACGTTGCGATCGACAGCCGCGCCGTGGAGGACCTGGAGCAGCGGCTGGCCGCGGCAGGCGGTCCCGCGATCACGCGGATCGCAAATGACCCCGAGCATTCGCTGGAGATCGAGCTGCCGTTCCTGCAACGGGTGTTGACGTCGAAGTGGCAGCTGCTGCCGGTGATGGTGCGCGCACAGGATGCGGCGACATGCAAGCTCCTGGGGAAGGCGCTGGCCGATGTGCTGAAAGAGCGGAAGGCGCTGCTTGTGGCCAGCACCGACCTTTCCCACTATCACGAGCAGCAAACGGCGCTCAGCCTTGACCGCGCCGTGCTGGCCCAAGTTGAGGCCTTCGACCCGGAGCCGCTTTTCGACCTGGAGCGAAGCGGCCGGGGCTCGGCATGTGGTCTCGGGGCAATGGCCGCCGTGATGTGGGCGGCCCGAGAGCTGGGCGCAGACAAGGTTGAGATCCTGCGCCACGCGACCTCCGGCGACGTCACCGGTGACTATTCGGCCGTGGTCGGGTACGGCGCGGCGGCGATACTCAAGACCCAATAACCTCCCATGGCCGGCTTTGCGCGAATTGCAGTAAACGTCCCGTCTTTGGCGGGCGTTTTCATTGAAGGCACCAATGAGTCGCCGCTGCGGCCGATGATGGCCTTTGACTACGAGGTGCCGAGGGAGCTGGAGGGGCACGTCGGGCCCGGCCATCTGGTCGTCGTGCCGTTCACAAACCGCCGCGTGCAGGGCGTTGTCCTCAGCCTCGTGAGCGAGCCAGCCGTTCAAAAGACCAAAGCGATCCTGCAGCTGGCGGACCCCGAACCGGTTCTGAACGCGGCACAGATCTCCCTGGCAGAGTGGCTGGCATCCCGGACACTTGCGCCGATCGGGGCGATCATCGGGCTCTTCCTGCCGCCAGGGCTGGCGCAGCAGGCTGATACGCTCTTTGAAGTCCGTGGGAGCACCGGCGCGGGGCCGGATGCACCATTGGGAACCAAATCCAAGATAGGTCCGCGCCTCATCGACCTGCTGCGTGAGCGCGGCCCGCTGCGAGGCAGACAGATTGACCGCTTGATACCGAGGGTGGAGTGGCGCCCGACGGCGCACTACCTGGTGCGAGGCGGGGTGTTGAGCGCAACGGCAGTGCTGCCGCCGGCGAGCGTGCGGCCGAAGTTCGTGCGCACAGCGGAGCTCGGCGTCTCGCCGGAGGCAGCGCGCCTAGCATTGGACGACCTGGGCAGCACCGCAGCGACGCGTGAGCGGCGCCGGAAGGCGTTGGAGTACCTGCTGCAACGGCCCGCGGCGGTCAATGTCTCGTGGGTGTACGCCGAGAGCGGCTGCAAGCTCACGGACCTGCAGGAGCTTGCCGAGCATGAGCTGATCGTGCTGCGTGAGCAGGAGGTGTGGCGCGACCCGCTGGGCACAACCTCCGCGGAGCCGTCGCTGGGGGTACAGTCCATGCCGACCGAATTGCCTGTGCTCACGGCCGAGCAGCAGAACGCATGGGAAGCCATTCACACGGCGCTGGGCGATCCTGGAGGGCTGACCTCTCGCACGCCGTTCCTGCTCCAAGGTGTGACGGGATCGGGCAAGACGGAGCTGTACCTGCGAGCGGCCCTCGAGGTGGTCCGCGGGGGACGCCAGGCCATGGTGCTGGTGCCGGAGATCGCCCTTACCCCTCAGACCGTGCAGCGATTCCTGGCTCACTTTCCCGGACAGGTGGGCCTGATCCATTCGAGGCTATCGGATGGGGAACGGTACGACACCTGGCGGCGGGCGCGCGCCGGGGCGCTCCAAGTCGTGATCGGTCCGCGCAGCGCGTTGTTCTCGCCCGTGCCGCGCCTGGGCGTGCTGGTGGTGGACGAATGCCATGACGCCTCCTATCATCAGGCCGAGCCGCCCTTCTATGATGCGGTCGCGGCTGCACAGGCATATGCGCGCATGTGCGGCGGGGTGTGCATCATCGGTTCTGCCACTCCAAGCGTGGTTCAGCGGCATGCGGCGGCGATCGGTGAGTTCACGCGCGTGGAGCTCAGGCAGCGGGTCGCGGCTGCCTCGGATACGTCCCCGTCGCCTGCACTAGACCTGCCGCGCGTGGATGTGGTGGACATGCGCGAAGAGCTGAAGGCCGGCAATCGCGCCAGCTTCAGCCGGGAGTTGAGCGCGGAGATGGCGGATGTGCTGCGCCGAGGGGAGCAGGCGATCCTCTTCCTGAACCGGCGGGGGAGCGCGACGCACGTATTCTGCCGCAATTGCGGATACGTCGTGCGCTGCCCGCGGTGTGAAGGCCCGCTTACCTATCACATCTCGACAGGTGAGAAGCTGCTGTGCCACCGCTGCGGCTATGAGCGCCGCGTGCCGCGCACGTGTCCCGAGTGCCGCAGCGCGGACATCCGGGCGTACGGCCTGGGCACGGAGAAGGTTGAAGCAGAGATACAGCAGGCCTTCCCGAAGGCGCGCACTCTGCGCTGGGACTGGGAAACGACGCGGCAGAAGGATGCGCATGAACTCATCCTGCACCACTTCGCATCGGGGCGCGCGGATATCCTGATCGGGACGCAGATGCTCTCCAAGGGATTGGACCTGCCGCGGGTCACGCTGGTCGGCATCGTCATGGCGGATGTGGGGCTCTTCCTGCCCGATCCGTTTGCCGCAGAGCGCGTGTTCCAGCTACTGACCCAGGTGGCGGGACGGGCCGGGCGGTCGACGCTCGGCGGAAGGGTCGTCCTGCAGACCTTCGCACCGGAGCACTATGCGATCCAGGCGGCGAGGCGGCACGATGTGGACGGATTCCATGCGCACGAGGTCGCTCAACGCAGGCGGCTTGGATTTCCGCCGTTCACGCGACTGCTGCGGCTTGAGTACAGGCACCACGATCCCGTGAAGGCGGAGGAGGCGGCGCGGGTAGCGGCCGCGAGCCTGCGGCGAAATATGACGACGGCTGTGGCCATTCAAGCGGCGATGATCGGACCGGCGCCGTGCTTCTTCTCCAGGCTGGATGGCAGGTACCGCTGGCAGATCGTCCTGCGCGGCGCAGATCCGGGCGCGTTCCTCGAGGGATTGCGCCTTCCGGACTGGCGAATCGAGGTCGACCCGGTGAGTTTGCTATAATCAACCAGCCCGCGTGCGGAGAAGCACCTTGATGAGGCGCAAGCCGGAAGCGGGGCCGAAGGCCGAATACGGAAGCCCATCCCTGGAAAGAATGAATCCCCCTGGACGAGGGAGAGCAGAATGCAGAGTCTGATACGAGGCTGGTCCTTTCTGAAGCAGGCCTGGCAGATGGCGCTCAGGGATCGAGACCTGCTCAAGCCATCCATTTTCGCGCTGATCGTCAATTCGATCGTGACGATCCTGGGATTGATCCCGCTCATCGGCGCTGCGCTGCTACTGGACGGGAGTACGGGCATTGGGCAAGCGGTAATGGGCGTGATCGGGGCCACCCTGCTCTTTGCGCAGTACGTCGTGGGTTACGTCTTCTCAGGGATGACCGTGTACCTGATCTACGGCTTCCTGGCAGAGGGCGATGGCAGGCTGGACGCAGCCTGGAACAAGGTGCGCCGTGAGTTCTGGGACATCGTCAGCCTGGCGGCAGCCTCCACTGCCGTCAAGCTGGTAGCGAACAGTCTTCGCAAACGGACCCGGCGGGGAGGCGGGGCGGCGGCGGTCGGCGGTCTGGCGGCGGGCATCCTGGAGACCGTGTGGACCGAGGCTGCCTACCTGATCCTGCCGGCGATCATGATCGAGGATGCGAACCTGCCGGGCGGGATCAAGCGCGCGACACAGATCGTCAAGGACAACCTGTTGTTGATCGGAGTGAGCACCGTCGGAGTGCGCTGGATCACCGGACTGATCGGATTCATCAGCGCGGTGGTCGGGCTGATAATCGGCGGCGGACTGGGTTACGGAATCATCTCGGCCTTGGGCTCATCGACCGCGGGCCTGATCCTGGGGATCGGGATCGGCGCGTTGGTCTTCTTTGGCCTGGTGGTCGTCTCGAGCCTGGTCAACTCCTATACGACGACGGCGTACCATACCTGCCTCTTCCTGTGGGCGCGCGATGTCGAAAAGGCGCGGGCCCAGGGGCAGACCATTGCCGTGGCCGCGCCTGCACCGCTGCGGGCCGCGCTGAGCGGGGATTAGGGCGGCACCGATGCCAGGCCAGCCACCGGAACGACGCCGCGAACTGATCGCGTGGGAGGAGGTCGATCGCCTGATCGATCACCTGATCCCTCAGTTCCGGCGGGAATTCACGGCCATGGTAATCATCACCCGGGGCGGGATCGTCCCAGGCGGGATGCTGGCTGAGGCGATGAATATCACGCACATCCTGACCGCGGCCGTGGACTTTCCGGCGCAGTCGAGCACGGAAAGGTCGGCGTTGATGGCCTGGCCGGAGTTCATTCAATTTCCCGCGGACGACAAGCTGCGCGGGCGCCCAACGCTGATCGTCGACGATGTGTGGGGCTCGGGCCGCACGATCACGGCGGTGAAGAACAGGGTCTCATCAGCCGGGGGATTTCCGGAGACGTGCGTGCTGCACTTCAATCCGTATCGAAGCCTGTTCGGAACAGTGCGGCCGGAACACTACGCGGCCATCACGGACGCGTTCATCCTGTATCCCTGGGAGATCGACCGGGGAGTGGACAAGCTCATCCTGGGCGCGAAGCCGCCCTAGGATCGTACAGGCCCAACCATTCTGGATTCAGCCTGACGCCTCGGCGGACGGCTCTAGTTCACGCTCAGTATGCTGCCGCGCTCGGTCTTCTCGACCTCGATACGCGTCGGGAAGGCGTCCTTAAGTTCGTCGAGGTGGGAGATGAGCAGGATCTTGGCGAAGTCGTGCCGGACCAGGTTGATGGTTTCAATGAGACGCTGCCGGCCCTGGGTGTCCTGTGAGCCGAAGCCCTCATCGATCACGAGAGTCTGCAGGCGGGCACCTTTGCGGCCGGCCAGCACCTGGGAAAGCGCGAGGCGGATGGCGAAGTTCACGCGAAAGGCCTCGCCGCCTGAGTACATTTCGTAGTCGCGCTTGCCGGCGCCGTCGCTGATCTTGATATCCAGGGTTTCCCGGAGGTCGTCGCGCTTCGGATCGCGGTAGGCGGCCTGGGTCTCGAAGTGAACCGACATCCGCCCGTCGCTGAGCCGATCCAGGATCTCGTTGGCGCGCGATTCGACCTCGGGCAGAGCCTGTTCGATCAACAGTGCAGGCACCCCGTCCTTGCCGAAGGCGCTCTCGAGCATCCTGTGTCGGCCGATGTTCAACGCCAGTGACTGGCGGACTGACTCGAGCTCCCCGCTGCGTTCGCGTAAGTCATCCAGCACGACAACCTTTTGGCGCGCGGCACCGACGTCCTGATTCAGCCGATTCTCCTGTTCCTGCAATTCGAAGACCGCACGCTCGACCTGCGCCAAATCCGGGAGGTCGGCGCCGGCGGCCTCCAGGGCGGCGTGCGTGTTGCGCAGTTCGGATTCCTGCCGTGCACTAGCGGCGGCACGCTCAGCGATGTTTGATTCGAGGTTACGGATCTCGTTCTCCAACGGTGCCAACGCGGCGCGGGCAGACTGGAGCTGCGTGTGCAGCTGGTCCGCCGCGCGCTGACCTGACTCCGTGAGGCGCGCGGCGTCGTGCGCGGTTGCGTCGTACCCAAGCCTTGCGAGGGCGGCATCCAGCGAGGCTAGCTTCGCCCTGGCCTCTAATGCGAACTCCCCGCCATCAAGAATGCGAGTGACATCCTCCAGACGGCCGCGCTCGGTGTTCTCCCAATTGATGAGCTCTGACCGAAGCGCGCCGAGACGCTCGGAAAGCCGGGCCACGGAGCGCGAGTGAGCCAGCCTGCTCTCATCGATGCCCGCGAGGGCCGCCAGACGAGACTCGAGATCCGCAGCAGAGGCCCTAAGATCCTGGATGGAGACGCTGTTGGAGCGATATTGGTCGCCGTGCTGCCTGCCTTCGCCTTCGAGCGTGTCCAGTGTGGAGCGGCGATGCGCGCCGCTGAGGGCTTGCCCACACAGCGGGCAGGTAGCGCCGGAGGCCGCTTTCAGCGTCTCGAGCCGGAGCTTGATCTCGTCCATCTTTGCTTTGAGGCCCCTGTTTTCAGCGGTCTTCTCCGCCATGGACTCTCGTTCGGATGCAAGCCGGACCTGTAGCGCATCCCGATCCTCGAGTCGGGTCTGCGCTTCAGCGAGCGCCGCCGAGGCCTGCTCCAATTCGGACTCCAATGCGGCCGCGGCGCCTGACCTCTCCTGCACCTGCGCCTGCTGAGAGATCAATTGGGATCGTTCCTGAGCGAGCCGCGCCTGCTCCGCGGCGACCTCCTGCAGCAGCGGCGCGCGATTGACCTCCTGATCGCGGAACGCCCTGGCGATGCCGTCCCAGCGCTCCAGGTCGGCCATGCTTGCGCGCCAGGATGCATAGGTTGACTCGATCTCATCGGCCCGCTGAGTCAGTTCGGAGTTCTCGAGCCGAGCCGACTTACGGTCCGCCAGCCTGGACTGTAAAGCGGCCAAGTCCGCGCGGGAACGATCGAGGACGGCCGTCTGTTCGGCGAGCAGCATTCGCTCCTGCTCCAGAACGGCGTGCGTGCGGCGAGCGGCCTCGAGAGCGGAGGCCTGCGACTTGCGGACCGCGACCAATCCCGTGAGTTGGGTCTGGAGCTGTGCAAGGAACTGGGTGCGCTGCGCCTCCTCGGATAGTTCAGCGCCGATCTCTCCCAAGCGGCCCACGACGGAGGCCAACTCGGCCTCGCGCCGCCTGCGCATGTCGGCGGCGCGGGCCTTATAGGCCTCCCAGATCTCCATGCCGAGAATGTTGCTGAGGACATCCTTGCGCCTGGCAGGGGTCTGCTGGGCGAAGAGATCTGCCTTGCCCTGCAGGAAGAAGGAGGCATTGACGAAGGTGTCGTAGTCGAGACGGAGGACCTGTTCGATGCGCGCCTGGGTCTCTTTCTGAGTGCGCTCTGTAAGCGGCTTCCAGGCAGCTTCGGGCGACTGATCCATGGTGGAGGCGGAAACAGCGCTCTGCCTGATCTGAAACTCGAGGCTGCCAGCCCTGCCACGCCTGAGGCTTCTGAGGATGCGATAGTCTGTGTCTTCGTAGCGGAACGTGAAGGCGACCTCAGCCGCGTCGGACTGCAGATTGATCAAGGCCTCATCGCGCCGGCGCGCCTGGCCGAAGAGCGCCCAGGTGATCGCGTCCAGGAGCGTTGACTTGCCCGCGCCGTTGGGCCCGGAGATGCAGGCCAAATCAAAGCCCGTGAAGTCCAATTCAGCAGGATCGCGATAAGAAAGAAAGCCGGAAATGCGAAGGTGGAGGGGGATCACCGACGGGATTATACCGTCTGGACGCAGTGCGGCCCGCGAGACGTGCGCACGCTGAGCGGAGTCCAAGGCGCGCGTGCTGCAACGCGGCGCGAATGCCTTCCCGGTGCGCGCATGTGAATCGAAATCGCGGCGATGCGCGAAGCATTTGTGTTATCATCCTGTCGATGTTCGAGGCGGAAGAGGCACGCGCCCGGCGGCGGATGATACTCGCAGCCATCGCAGTGGCCACGGTGCCGTGCTATTGCATGGGGGCGATCGCGCTTGCATTTGCACCCGAGCCGGTAGGAGCCACGGCAACACCGACGAGCACTGTGAGCGTGACCGCAACGATGACCGTGACGACCACTCCAAGCTCCACCGCGACGAAAACCCCATCGGCCACGCCCAGCCCGAGCGAGACGCCGACCATCTCGCCAACAGCCTTCGTGCCGCCGACATTCACATTTACTGCATCCCCCACGTTGACAGACACGCCCTCGCCGAG
>JAZDHO010000027.1:0-11666 GCA_043805815.1 Chloroflexota bacterium | reverse complement strand
GCGACGAGACTTCCTTAAGGTCGCCGCGCTCGGTGCGACCGCCGCCACTGCCACCCGCCTCATGCGGCGTGCGAAGGCTTCAGACAACTCCGCGGCCGGAGCCCGGAGCTGGGCGATGGTGATCGACCAATCCAAATGCATCGGCTGCGGCTACTGCACGCTGGCCTGCCAGGCCCACAACGATTCAAACCCGGAGATTCAGTGGAATCGCGTCCTGGTGGCCGGCGAGGTCGCGGACAGGACGATCTACCTTCCACGACCCTGCATGCACTGCGCCAAGGCGCCCTGCGTCGACGTCTGCCCCGTCAAGGCATCCTACTACCGGGACGACGGCATCGTCATGATGGATTACGACCGCTGCATCGGGTGTCGGTATTGCGAGACCGCCTGCCCGTACGAGGCCCGCTCCTTCAACTGGACGGAGTTCGACGAGCCCAATCCCGTTGTGCCGAAGTGGGGGCAGCCCGAAGTGGAACGCCGCCCGCGCGGCGTCGTCGAGAAATGCAGCTTCTGCCATCAACGCATCAACCGGGGCCTCTCCCTTGGCTTGGAGCCCGGCGTCGACGCGGACGCCACCCCAGCGTGCTGCGTCGTTTGCCCAACTGGCGCCCGCGTCTTTGGCGACCTCAACGACCCGGAGTCCGTGGTGAGCAGGCTGCTCTCGATCAATGTCACCTATCGACTGCGAGACGACCTGGGAACGGAACCGCGCGTCTACTACATCAACGCTGACCCGACGAAGATGGAGGAATGATGGTCAGGCAGCTGAAGCTCAAATTGTCGACAGTGCCGATCTCGCCGTGGATCCTCTGGCTCGCATTCCTCGGAGTGCTGCTGCTGGCAGCCTTGATCGCCGGCGTGCTGGTCTTCTGGCAGGGCCTGTGGCTCACGAATCTCACGGACCGTGTGCCCTGGGGTCTGTGGATCACCATCGATCTTTCGTCCATAGCCCTGAGCGCCGGTGCCTTCTCGTTGTGCGCCGCCGTCTACCTCATCGGCCTCAAACGCTACGAGCCGATCGCCCGCACCGCCACTTTTGTGGGGCTGATCGGCTACACCATGGCTATGTTGTCCCTGCTGCTCGATATTGGTCGCCCAGATCGCTTCTGGCACGCGCTGGTCTACTGGAACGAGCACTCCCTGCTCTGGGAAGTGACCATGTGCATCATGCTCTACCTTGCCGTGCTGATCCTCGAATCCATGCCAATCTTTGCACGTATGGGTTGGCTGAAGAAGCGATGCCCCGTTGTCTCCGAGAAGATGAGCCGCGTGCACCACTGCGCGCCCTATCTCGCAATTGCCGGGCTGGCGCTCTCCAGCCTGCACCAGTCATCCCTCGGCGGCATGTACGGCGTGCTCAAGGCGCGGCCGATCTGGTACAAGCCCGAGATGACGGTGCTCTTCATGCTCTCGGCCATCATTGGCGGCATCGCGCTGACGCTCTTCGCCTCCATGCTGTCCGCCAGACTTACCCGTCGGGCGCGCATCAATGATCTCCTGGTCGAGCGGGTGGCGCACTTCGTCGCGTGGGCAATGGTGGCTTACGCGTATTTCCGCTTCTGGGACGTCTTCGCGCAACACTACACATACGACCCGGGCCGTACCGAGGGACTGGAGCTGCTTCTCAGCGGACCGCTTTCATTCAACTTCTGGGTGCTCGAGATGCTGCTTGGCGCACTCGTCCCCATGGTGATGCTGCTGACGCCCTATGCGCGCCGGCATCCGTTCTGGAGGATGGTGGCCCTGGGCCTGGTCGTGATCGGCGTGATCGCCTTCCGCTGGGACACCAACCTGTCCGGCTTGCTGGTGGTTATGCCCTACTTGCCGGGCCAGCAGACCATCGCCTACACGTCCTATGTGCCGTCTCTGATCGAGATGGTTGCCGGCCTGGGCATTGTCGCATACGGCCTGCTCGCCTTCTCGCTCGGTGTGCGCTACTTGAACGTCGTGAACCACCGCCTAGCCACAGAAGAGCGCGAAACGGTGACCGCGCGCCTACCGGAGACGGTGCCCGCCTAGGGCGCACGTACTTCAAGAGCAAAGAGCCGGTCCACGTGGACCGGCTTTTCTGCGTCTTCAACTGCATGACCTCGGCGCTGGTCCGAGCGAAGCCGTTATTGTTGGGGCGCTCCGGCGTCGATCCATAGCCGCAGGATTGCCAATTCCTCCGCTGAGAAATTGGCAAAGTGCTGGGTGGATTGCACAGTGACGACCTGGCTGGCGGCCGAGTCGCCCGGGACGATCACCTTGCCATCCTTGCCGCCCTGCATCAGCGTCGCGAAGCTGGTCACATCCAGGCCGCCCGCCAGCGTGGTCGCGTTGTGGCAGGCGCCGCACTTTAAGCCAAAGAGCTCTCCGACATTCCCGTCGTAGGTTGGATTATCCGGTGGCGGAGCAGCGCTGGGCGTCGGCGCCGGCGGTGGGAGCTGCTGCTGCAGGATCTCTCGCAGCTTGGGCGCATCGAAGCCCGCATACGTGTAGACGTTGCCGTGACATGCACTGTTTGAACAGAAAGACGTATTGCTCGTCCCGCCCGCGTCCTCCATTGTGTGACACGCCGAGCATGAATTGTCGATGGCCTGGTTGTGCAACGTGATCCAGTTTGGGTTGCGGTGGGACTCCGGCTCAGGGCCCCGGCTGATCTGGATCTGGGCCACAAAATCCTGCGCCCCGGCCACCACCGGGATCGAGTGGCACACGTTGCATTCCAGGCGGATCGCCTGCTGGTCTGCATCCAGGTGCTTGCCGTCATGACACCTGAAACAACCCGGCGAATCGATATGTCCGACATTTGAAGGATGCGTATCCCAGTCAACCTCCTGGTCCGGGAAGACTGACGTGGAATAGATCTGCTGCAGGGCAGCGATGGCATCGGACACTTTCTCCGTGTTCGCGCCATAGAAACCGGAATAGTGCGTCTGGTAGTACGCGTCCAGCCGGCCAATGCCCTCCATGGCTTCAGTGGCGCTCGCGTATTCCTCTCTCAGTACCTCCACCCCCCGCCTTCGGATTTCGGGAATATCCCTGGAGATTACCCCTATGGACAACGCGTTGTCCACCGATTCCTCCGGTGGGTAGATGAGGTGCGTGATGCGGTTGTGGCACGTGATGCAACCCATCTCCTTCAGCATGCCTCGATCGACCTGGGAGGCATCCACCCCGGATTCAACATCCATGTATTCTGTGGTGGATCCGTCGTCATTGACCACGCTAACGAAAGGAATGCTTTGTTCCAGGGGATCGTCAGAATAGTAGTACACCTGATTTACGATGTGCCAGTGGATGCCCCGCCCCAGCCCTTCTCGCTTGGCGCCGCCGCCGGTCTTCATGATCAGGTAGATCTCATACGGCGAATTCTCCTTGTCCTCACCAAAACGGGTAACTGTGCGCAGACTGTCATCCGAGAACTTCTCCGGGGTATGGCATTTCTCGCAGGTCTCCCTTGCCGGCCGCATGCTCTTCACCCGGATCGGATACTCGTAGGTGTGAAAGGTCATCGCCACGATATGCCGGACATCGCCCGCCTTGCGGAAGATCTGATTGCCGATGAATTCACGTCCAATATGGCAGTCGACGCAAGCAATGCGTGCGTGCGGCGATGCCCGATAAGCGGCGTATTCAGGCGGCATCGTGTGGCAGCTCGTGCCGCAGAATGACGGGGAATTCGTGTAATCCCACGCATACGCCCCGCCGATCAACAACGCCAGCGTCAGAGCTCCCAGCACGGCATAGGGGAGTATCAGCAACCAGCGCGCTGAACCGCGGGGCGGAAAGAAGAAGTTACGCAGTGTTGTTCTCAACCGTCGAAACATGCTTCTGGACCTCTTTAGTCGTTCATTGCCCCGGCGGCGATCCAGTCAAGGATCGACTGAATTGCCCCTGAGGACAGGGCTCCCCCGGGCGGCATCATCGGGCCGCCAATGCCCTGGATCAGTCGCGCCAACAGGCTCTTATCCACATCGCCGGGGATTACGGCGGGCGGATTGTTGCCGCTGCCGAGAACCGATTCGTAGGTCGACGCATCCCACCCGCCGAGCTGTGTTGAGGAGTTGTGGCAGACCTGGCACTTGGCCCTCAGTGTCGGCAAAACGTCCTCTGAGAACTTCGAGCCGTCGGGCCCTGCGCCCGCACTCACCGGCGCGGAGCCGAAGGTTCTCAGCAAGCTCACCAGATCATTGATCTGCCGATCAGAAAGTAGCTGTCCTACGCCGATCATCGGCGTGGACGGTACCCCGGTGCTGATCAGATCGGCGAGCGCTTGGTCGTCGCGGCGAGTCTGGAAAACGGAGGTGTTTAGGGCTGGGCCGCTGCCACCTTCCCCGCGCGCGCCGTGGCATTGAGCACACAACCCTCGGTAGGTCTGCTCGGCCGTGAAACCGGGCTCGGGGGCGGTCGCTGTCGGTGGTTCGGGAGGCGAGAACTGCGGAGGGTTGGCCTGCCAGCTGCGCATATAGGCAACCAGGGCCTCGATCTCATCGTCTCCGAGTGCCCCGCCGTATGCCGATCCAAACGGATTCATCCCGAGGTTCGGCTGACCCTGCGAAATGATATTGCGCAGGGTTACATCGTCGCGAGTTCCCAGGTACTCGGTCGAGCTGATTGGCGCGATCATGTCTCCCACTTGTGTGGGATTCGGCCCCCCTTGGCCGAATTGCCCGTGGCACGCCACGCAGTTCTCGGCAAATAGCCTCGCTCCCTCCTGCGTTCCTTCTCCCCGCGCGGCGGTCAGTGAGAACTGCACCAGGGCGTCCAGTTGTTCCGGGGTGAGGATTTCGCCCCACACCGGCATTGTGACATGCGCGCCGCCTCCACGGATGACCTTGCGGGCCGTCACCATATCCGGCGCTGACGGGACGCTGGCTGCATGACACGCGCTGCAATGCTGACCGAAGAGGACATCACCGGCGGGGCGCCCGGCCGGGTCCGTCACGTACGCAGCCAGCACGTCAAGATCGGCCTCGCTAAACGTCCCTTGCCAGGCGGGCATCGTCAGGTGTTGGCCTCCCTTGCTGATCAGCTCGTGCAGTTCATCCTCGCCACCCGTGAATTTCACACCAAAGCCGTGACAACCTGAGCAGTTGACCTCAAAGAGCCGTTGGCCATCCGGGGCGGCAAGAAAATTCAGCAGGGTGTTGCTTTCCGCCCCGGTCAATGTGCCTTCCCAATTGGGTACGTCTTGATTCAGGTGCGGCGGGTAGTTGCCCCCCTCCTCAAGCACACGGTGCAGTTCCTGCGGATTTCCAGATGCGAGCACAAGGTCCCGGTGGCACCCCGCGCACTCGCGGGCATACAGCGCACTCCCTTTCGGTGACGTGATGAAGCCCGCCAGTGCGTCGATCTCATCCGTGCTGAGGTCGCCTCCCCACGCCGGCATCCCTTCGTGCTTGCCCTCGGCGATGAGTTGATGCAGGTCGGTGGCTGGCGGGACAGTGATGGATGGGCCGTGACAATTGGCGCAGTTCCGGGTGTAGAGTTCCGCTGCCAGATCCACCGGCGTGGCAATTTGCGGAGGCGGAGCCTCCCTCACGGAGAGCACGGTCAGCGTAGTGATTCCCCCCACAACCAACAGGGCTGCTGCGCTTGCCCACGGGCGGTTCAGGAAATGTCGCTTGGGATTTCTGTCGAGGAAAGGCAGAACCAGAAGCAGAACAATGAACACACCCGGAACCAGCATCGCACCGATGAACTCAAGCCTTCCCGGAAAATACTTGAGCAGCTGGAAGAGGAACAGAAAGTACCATTCCGGCCGCGGAGTGTAGGATGCGTCGTTCGGATCGGCCCGAGGTTCGGTCGGCACTCCGAGGAAATACGCTAGCGCGGCAAGGATCAGGAAGACGACGACGGAGGCAATGGCATCCTTGAACACGATGTCAGGGAAAAAGGGGACGCCTCTTTCCTTCGCCTGTTTGTAGCGCTCGCGGTAGTCCTTCTTCTCTTTTTCGTTCATGGCCGCTCGTTCCTCTCGGGCATGGAGGAGATGCCGACACGAATTACGAGATACAGGTGGGTTAGGATAAGCGTGCCGAGTGCCGACGGCAGCACCCAAACATGAGTCCCGAAGAAGCGCGCGAGCGTCACTGCGGAAAGCTCGGGGCCTCCTCGTGCAATCCGCAGGATCCAGTCGCCGATGAATGGGGCCACACCCGCTATTTGGGTACCTACTGTCGTGGCCCAATAGGCCTTCTGATCCCAGGGCAGCAAGTAGCCCGTGAATCCGAAGCCGACAACAACCAGCAACAAAAGCACACCGGTGATCCAGGTGGCCTCGCGCGGATACTTGTACGCACCGTAGAAGAATACGCGCAGCAAGTGCAGCACGACCAGGACGATCATCGCGCTGGCGCCCCAGTGATGCAAGCCTCGAATGAACCAGCCCGCCGGCAGTTGGGTCGTGATGTAGACCACGCTGTCATACGCGTGATCCGGCGTCGGAACATAATAGAGCGTGAGCAGGATGCCTGTCACTCCCTGGATGATGG
Source organism: Chloroflexota bacterium (assembly GCA_043805815.1). GTDB lineage: Bacteria > Chloroflexota > Anaerolineae > Anaerolineales > Villigracilaceae > Fen-1038. Next base: position 5,187 of record JAZDHO010000027.1, on the reverse strand, counting down.
CGACAAATAGCGTCGCGCTCCCGAGTGTGTACAGCCAGTTCACATGCGGTACTTGCCTCAGGAAGATCGCTTCCCACGCCTGCCGCCACGCGAAGCGCTCATCCATCCAATCGGCAAACTTGGACATCATTTTAGCCTCGCCTTATGTAGAGGATGCCATCTTCGACTTTGCTTTCAAACCTGTCAAGGCCGCGCGGTGGAGGGCCTGAGACCACAGACCCGTCCTTCGCAAATACACCGTTGTGGCAGGGACAATAGAATCGCTCGTCGCCGGCGATCCAGCGCACGCGGCAACCCAGGTGCGTGCAGATGTTGGACATCACCACGAATTCCTGCCCATTCTGCGTCAGGACGTATGCCGAGACCTCCTCTTGCGTGCTGATCCAGCCCGTCTCGGTTTCAATCGTGGTTTTGAAGAGCGTGGGATTATCCAGCTCGACTTTGCTGATCGCCCCCAGACGGATCCATAGCGCGGAAGCCTCCTTCAGGGCCGGGCCAATGATGTAGGCCACGGCTGGCAGACCGAGGGCAGCGGTGATCAGGCCACCGATACCAAGCACAGCCGCTTTCATGAAGTCGCGACGGCCCGTTGAGGATCGAGGGCTCTCGGTCATTGTGCACCTCCAGTAGCCGAACCTCCGGCTTTCATCGCTCGAGCGCCCCCGCCTCGATCCAGGCGCTTATGATTGCGAGCTCATCGGCAGACAATTGACCCGGATGCCCACCGGTGGATTGGATCATGATCAATGAGCTGCCCGAGGCATCTCCCGCGACGATGACGGGGCCGTTCTGCCCGCCCTTCATCGCCGCCTCAATGGTATCCAGGGCGAGCCCGCCACTGGCCAGCGCCGGCCCGTGACACATTGCGCAACCACCTGCAAAGATCGGGCCGACCTGCGTCCACGTGACCGGTGCCGCGGCTGCGGCAGGTGCCTCTGAGGTGGCAGCGGGCGTGGCCAATGGTAGCGCAGTCGGCGTCGGCGGCACAGGCGTCGGCGTTTGCGGCACATACACGGGCACAGTCGCAAGCTGAGGCGGCACTGTGGTGATTGCCGTCTCCTCCCCGCGGACGAAGCCGCACACGGCGAAGAGTAGCACGATCGCCACCACGCCGGCCATGGGATAGTAAAGCAGCCGCCGCGCACGGACTGCCGCTGGCGGGGGCACGTCGCCCGCAACGCCAGCCTTGATGTCGGCCAGCTCCAGCGGGTGCTCGTGCAGCATTTCCTCCTCGGTCAGATGGCCGGTCCACATCGACTTGTTGAATACCTTGAGGTGGACGGCGTACATATGCCAGACGATGATTGCCAGAACGGCCAGGATCGCCTCCGCACCGTGGGCGGCCTTGGCCGCCGGGATGAAGTCCCCGGGCAGCAGCTTGACCGTCGACAAAGGATTCCACATCATAAAGCCCGTGAGGCCCATGATCAGGATGCCCCAGACCAGGGCCCAGTACTCCGCCTTCTCCTCGAAGCTGTAGCGCCCCATCTGCGCGCGGGACTTGCCGAGTCCAAGGTTGTACGCGAGCGCCTTCCACGCATCCTTGGCGTCCTGGAACCGGGGCAGCATCGTCAGGCTTGTGCGCAGCACAAAGGCCTTGTAGCCCATCTCGGCCAAGTGGAAGATCACGATCAGCATCAGCACCGTCGCTGCCACGTGATGCGTAGTCCGCACGCACTCGATGCCTCCCCAGATGCGGACAAGGAACACGGAGATGGCACTCAGGGCATACTTCTGGACCAGGCCGGTCACCGCCAGCGCCGTGAAAGACACCAGCATGATCACATGCTGCACCCGCGCCGAGAGGTTGAAGCGGCGATATCGTTGGGCGTGCGGCCCAGCCGCGGTCTTCTGTGCCATTAGTGCGCCCTTCCCTTCCTGGCTTCCAGCCGCCGCCGGACAATGTCCGAGACCACGAATACCAGCATGCCACCGATAATCACCGGGATGAAGATCTTGTAGAAGAGATTCACGTAGTAGACCAGCGGGAATCTAGTGGGACTCGCCACATAATGGCTCATCCATGCGTCCGTAAAGCTTTCGCTGGTCACATTCGGGTGGCAGCGCTGGCACTTGACCAGCAGGTTGTCTTTGATGGCGATGCCCGTCGCGGGGTCGTCCACCAGCGAGATGTCGTGCAGGCCGTGACAATCCGTACACACAGGCTTGTTCGTTGGAGTGTCCGGCGAAATCTGCTCAAAGAGCGTGACGGTCGTGCCATGGAAATCGGCCACATAGGTGTTCAGGACCTCGGTGGTGATTCCATACTTGGACATCAGAGCCGGGTCGGTGTGGCACTTGGCACACAACTGCGGCACGTCATTGCGAAAGCGCGCCGTGGTCGGGTTCGGGATGTTGTGCACTCCGTGACAGTCAATGCAGGTGGGCACGTCCAGATTGCCCGCGTTCGTGAGGGCCGCGCCGTGCACGCTGTTCTCATAGACGTCGTAGATGGCGCTGTGGCAGCGAGCGCAAATCTGCGGAATGTTTAGGCGCGCATCCGGCAGCAGGGCGCCGGTCTGCTTGTCCGTCAGGCGCTGCTGTTCATGCGGATTGTGGCAGTCGGTGCACACGGCAGCATTGAAGTCCCCGGCCGCCAACGCTTGTTGGTGCACGCTATCCAGAACCTGGTTGTACTGCTCAGCGTGGCAGTTCTTGCAGGAAGCATAGAGCCGCAGCGTGACCGCCCGGCGCGATTCCGCCTGGAATGCTGGATGGGGGAAGGTCGTGATATCCGCATGGCAATCCACGCAAAGGAGGATTTCCTCGTTGTGAACGCTGTGCTTGAAAGCTGCTGCGTCGATTGTCAGGCTAAGTGTTTCGCTGTTGCCCAGCGCCTTGCTCATCCCCTGTTGACTGTGGCAACCCAGACAGAAATCATTCGACGGTTTATCCTGCGCGGGAGGGACTGCTGTTCCGGCCGCATCTGCCGGCGCGGCCAGCGCAATTGCTGCCATGACAACCAGACCCACGCCGAGAGTCAACAGCCCGAGTCGAGATCGTATGGCCTTCGGCACGGTCATTACACACTCCTGTTTTCAGCAGACCCGACCTACTGCTCTGAAAGAGACCAGGTGCAAGCAAACACCTTCACGAACCTGGAACCGGTCCCCCATTATATTAGAAAACACACCGAACGCTTCAACTTCACGTCACTTGCCCTTGGCTTGGCGGGCAATGAGACGGCAGGCGCAACGGCGCCCGCCATCACCGTGTTTCCTCGCAAGGCCGGATGTTATGGTGTCGTGAACTTCGAGACGTCTCCTCCAAGATCCTTGTTTGTTCATGAGACAGCCTCCTGGGTTGTTTTGTTCGACAACAAGAACATGACCTATCCTGAACTACAGGATAGGTCATCTTGGTAATACTAGCTTCTTATGGTTGGCAGTCTATTTCATCGCATCCAGGGCTTGCTGGAGGAGCGCCTTGGTGAAGGCTGTGTTGTGGACGCCCATGCTCTGATCGTATTGCACGAGCTTGTAGTTCCACATTGCTGCCCCGACCGCTTCGGGGTACGTCGCGGGAGCCTCCGCGGAGGCGATCCACAGACCTGTCTCCTTATCCATCATGCCTCTCGCGATGAACTGGGCATGGAGGTCGTCGACCATCGCCTGAACTTCGGTCTGCACGCCGTTCACATCGAAGTCTGTGGCATCGGCGTGGCAGGCCACGCAACGTGTCACTACGGGCTCGTAGGTGTGATTACCCTCATCGCCCATGTGGCAGGCCACGCACGTGTTCTCAACCGTCGTATAGTGCGCGCTCGGACTGCCGGTCACGCCACCCGCTCCACCTTCGCCGAGCAGCATCGCGGCTTCAACACCGTAGTGGGTGCCGAACCGGGCCGATGTGACCTCGATGTTCCCGGCCACGGCAACAGGCAGGGCGTTGCGGATCTGGTGGCAGTTGGCGCACAGGTTGCCTACGCCCCCGTCGAAGGTACCGCCGGTCATTTCCAACTCCACCGGCTGGGCGTCTCCCGTCAGGGAGAAGTCATCCTTCGTGTATGTGGTGTGGATGTTATGGCAGGTTCGACAGTCGAACGGCGAAACATTCGTCACGCCCGTAACCGACTCATCATGCGGGGGAAGGCCGGCGTTGATACGGGCCTTGGCGCCCTCGGTGCCGTGACAACCGGCACAGGCGGTACCTTCGCCTCTTATGAAGGCCTCGCCCGTCCCATGCACAGAAAGCTCTTTGAATTGCGCTTGCTTGGACACTATCAGGGTGGTGTCGTTGTGGCATTCGGTGCAGGATAGGTCAGAGGCCTGCGCCGCGGGGCCAGGCTCACCCTCCGGACCCGCAGGGCCTGCAGGGCCTGCAGGGCCTGGGGTACCACAGGCCGCCAAAACGACGGCTCCCACCAAGGTCACACCCAGGATGATGATCCATTTCCTTAACGACATGTATGCATTCTCCTTTCAGAGCGTAAGATGATCATGACGTGCGGATGAACCTCCACCACCTCTAATGCCGATCCAGCCCGGTCCTCATAGCGACTATCGACCCAATTTCGCGGCTGAGTGTACCATAAATCACAAATTAGATTGGGGTGAATGCCGCATGACAAATGTCATCGATTGTGGGTGATGTTATCAGGGTTGTCTCAACCGCCCCCTCGGGTGCAACTCTCGGTCTGGGTGATAAATGTCACATTGGACGGTGACGCTACTCACATTCAGCGCCCCGGGCCATTGGGATAGAATACACAAAGGGCGGACGCACAATGGGTACTGGCTTACTCCTCGTCTACTTCGTCTACGGCCTGGCCTTTTGGGCCATGGGCCTGGCGGTTCTGCTGGAGTCCGGTCGGGCCGCATCCGCCAACCAGGCTCGCAGCCTGCACTGGCTTTCCGCGTTCGGCATCCTGCACGGTACACACGAGTGGCTCGAAGCCTACCTGCTCGCGGCTCGTTCGCTGGGGGCCCCCCTGCCAGCCTGGTTGGATTGGCTCAGGTTGGGGTTGCTCATCACGTCCTTCGGATGCCTCTATGCCTACGCCCTGACCGCGCTCAGGCTGGCGCCTTTTCCCTTCAGCAGGCGCAATTGGCAGTATTCCCTGCCGATTTTGGCGAGCCTCTACCTCCTGGTCGCGGTTGGCAGCGCATACCGGAACGCACCCGTGCAATGGCCGCCCGTTCTCGACGCGGCCTCGAGATACGTCCTGGCGGTTCCATCCGCGGTTCT
>JAZDHO010000026.1:0-3285 GCA_043805815.1 Chloroflexota bacterium | reverse complement strand
GGAGGCGTCGCCGACGAGTTCGGATTCAGGATCGTGTACTTCATCGCGGCCGGGATCTTCGTGCTATCGACCCTGGCGGTCACATTCGTCTCGGCGCAGCCGCGCGATCAGCATGACCCTGACAACCCGCCTGCGGCGCTGCTGGGCAATCGCAAGTACCTCGCTTTCCTGGCGGTGTTCTTCTTTGTGGCGTTCGCGGCCTATGTGCCGCAGCCGCTGTCGTCGAATTACCTGAGGAATCAACAGGAGCTTTCGCTCAGCACGATAGGGCAGCTGATCTCGCTCGCGTATCTGGGCACCACGATCCTGGCTCTTGTCCTGGGGCAGCTCGAGGCCAGGACCGGATTCCTTTTGGGGCAGGCGGCTGTGGCGGCCTTTGCGGTGTTCTTGTGGAAGGGCCTGGGCCTGGGTTGGTTCGCGATCGGCTACTTCCTGTTGGGCGGTTACCGTCCGCTGCGGAGTCTCGGCGTCGCGCAGGTGCGAGGCTTCGTGCACAAGTCACAGATGGGGCTGGCGTACGGCATGGCTGAGACGCTGGGATCCGCAAGTACTTTTCTGGCGCCGCCTCTGGCGGGAGTCCTGTACTCGCGCGATCCTGCCCTCATGTATCCCACCGCGCTGGTCCTGATCGTCTTCGGCATCGGGATCACGCTGGCGGTTGTGCCGCGCAGCAGGGTGCTGCCGCCGGAGCATGTGGAATTGATGATCGATCTGTGAGCGGGTGAGGAAGAAAGAGGAAAGAGAAAAGAGAAAAGAGAAAGAGAGGTTTGAGGAGCATGCTTGAGATCGTTCCCTTCGTGCTTGGTCCGGTGCAGACGAACGCGTATTTGATCGCGGATGCCTCGACGGGAGACGCAGCGGTTATCGACCCGGCGTGGGATGGAGCCGTGATCCTGAACGAGGCGAAGAGACGCGGTTGGAGGATCGCACACCTGTGGTACACACATGCGCACTTCGATCACATTGGCGGTGCGGGCGCGATCGCCGATGGGCTGAATCCGCTGCCGATGGTGGCGCTGCACCCGGCCGACCACGCGCTGTGGCGTCTTGAGGGCGGCGCGCCGGCGTTCGGCTTCAAGATCGATCCGGGACCTGAACCGACGATCGATTTTTACGATGGTCAGAAGCTGCACCTGGGAGGCGCAGAGCTGGAGGTGCGCTTTGCGCCCGGACACACTCCGGGGCACTGCGTCATCTACGTGCCGGGGAGCGGGGTGTGCTTCTGCGGCGATCTGATCTTCCAAGCGGGCGTGGGGCGCACGGACCTACCGGGAGGCAACCGGGATCAACTGGTCCAGAGCATACGCACAAAGGTGTTCACGCTGCCCGAGGCCACGCGCCTGCTTTCGGGCCATGGGCCGGAGACCACTGTGGGGCGAGAGAAGCGGTCAAACCCGTTCGTCGGGGGGGATGCCGACCCGTTAGAGTGAGGGGCCAGGCGACAAGGCGGGAGGCGGCAGGCTCCCGCGGGCGGGAGAGGTCGGCGACCGGGACACGGGACCTGGCGGCCGAAAGGGCGGAATCGCGCAGCGAGGATGAAACAACGAGGATCAATGGGCGGGTTGGTAGATGGGCGAGCAAGTATGCGGCCCGCTAACAGCCCTGTACTGGACCCCGAAAACTGGACACAGTCCGCGAGGGTAGAATGCGGATCCAGAAACGAGGTCTGGTATGGCGAAGAACCGACGCACGTTCAGTGCGGAGTTCAAGGCGAAGGTGGTGCTCGAACTGATTTCCGGGGATAAAGGTTTGATGCAAGCCAGCCGGGAATACGGCATCAAAGATACGGTGCTTTCGCGCTGGAAGCAGGAGTTTGTGGCGAATGCCGCCCAGTTGTTTTCGCCGCCCCAAGAAGCGCAAGATCGGGATCGACGAATTGCTGAATTGGAGCGCATGATCGGGCGCCTGACGATGCAGTTGGAGCTTTCAAAAAAAGTATTGGGCTTTGCCAGCTCACAGTCTCGAGACGAAGAATGATTGTGGGCAGGCTGGTGAGCACACGCGCTTGCACTGTGCAAGCAGGCTGTGAGGCGGTGGGTCTGGCGCACAGCTCGTACTACTACCGTGGCCGACGCCGCCAGGAGAGCCAACTGCTGTCTGGTCTGCAGCAGGAAGCCGGAGAACATCCGACGTACGGTTCGCGACGCCTGACCCATCAGTTGCGGCGCACGCCCTACCGCTACCTGATCAACCGCAAGCGTATCCAGCGCCTGATGCGCCAAAACGGGCTGCTGCGCCCTGTGAAACCGGCCAAATGCCACACCACCAACAGCCAGCACCCGTATCCGCGCTACCCAAACCTGGTGACCGGGCTGGAGATCAAGCGCCCCGAACAGGTCTGGGTTGGCGACATCACCTACATCCGTCTTGGCCAAGGTTTTGTGTATCTGGCGGTCATCATGGACGTCTTCAGCCGGGCCATTCGCGGCTGGAACTTGAGCCGTGTCCTGGATACCAGCTTGACCTTGACGGCCTTGCAGACTGCTCTCACGACATGCGTCCCCGAGGTGCACCACAGTGACCAGGGCGTCCACTACGCTGCGAAGGAATACGTAGAGCAACTGAACCAGTACCATGTGCAGATCAGCATGGCGGCTCCCGGCAGGCCGGAGGAGAACGGCTATGCGGAGCGCCTCATGCGCACGATCAAAGAAGAGGAGGTGGACCTTTCTGACTATCATGGCTTCGCCGATGCCCGCAGACAGATCGGGAACTTCATCGAAGACGTCTACATGCACAAGCGCATCCACTCTGCCCTGGGCTATCTGACGCCTTCTGTGTTTGAAGCTGCCTGGCGGAGCCAGATGACCCCCAAGAATCACTGAAAACCTGTCCAGATTCCTGGGTCCACTACAATGTCACCCCTTGATGTCCCAGATGTCACCCCCTTGGGCGGCACCTCCACACGAAAATCACTCCATTTCTATACAGGTTGAACAGACTGGGCCTTGATTCCGCCGCCCATGCTGGTAGCATGGACTGCATGTCCGCAGCCTCATTCTCCACCACCCCTCCGCGTATCTATCGCCAGACCTTCACTCCCGCAGGGCATCGAATACTCGATTTCATCGATCCGCACGATGCCGTCCGCGTTCACGCCAATTTCGGGCCGTTTACCCGTAGATCCCCGAAGAGCAAAATCCTTGCACTGCTTACATTGCTTCCACCCCTTCCATGCGTTCGCATGTCCAGTCAACTTTCACCCCTACGGACCAGAATCGTTCCTAGTATTATGGAAAGGGACACGGCAGGCCGGTTGTTCCTTGGTCGATCGAGACCGTCAAT
>JAZDHO010000025.1:0-2374 GCA_043805815.1 Chloroflexota bacterium | reverse complement strand
ACGGCAACGATCCTGTGCGGACTTTCAAAGACGACAAGCGCGAGACGCCAGGGTGTTTCAGGGTGACTCAGAGCGGTGGGCGCGCGAAGTCTTTCGCGTGTTGAAGCCGGGCGCTTACCTCGTTGCGATGGGCGGAACGCGGACCTTTCATCGGCTCACGGCTGGTATCGAAGATGCGGGCTTCGAGATTCGCGACTGCTTGTCCTGGCTCTATGGCCAGGGGTTTCCGAAGAGCCTGAACCTCAGCGACGGGCGCGGAACGGCCTTGAAGCCTGCATGGGAACCTATCATCCTCGCGCGCAAGCCGCTGGCTGGAACGGTAGCGGCGAATGTCCGGCAGCACGGAACTGGCGCGTTGAATATCAACGCCTGCCGGATGACGTCGGATGCTAGTAGCGTGCGCGTTCGTCACAATTCAAGCGGCACAGGCGATATTGGACAGTGGCGGACCGGTAAACATGAGAGCGATACAGGTGGCTCAAGCCTTGGCCGCTGGCCGGCGAACGCCATTTTCGACGAAGAAGCGGCGGCGATGTTGGATGAGATGAGCGGGGAACTTTTTGGCCCCGGTGGCCCCGCCCATGTTGGCACTGGCCAGAATTCATGGTTTGGTGGCGGGCACCAGCAAGGACCTATCTATCCTGGCGAACAGGGCGGCGCCTCGAGATTCTTCTATGTTGCCAAACCCGATCGGGCAGAACGGGATGTGGGCTGCGATGGCACCGCGCATCGGACTGCCGGCGAATGCACTGACCGGAAGGATGGCAGCGCCGGCCTGAACAACCCGCGAGCTGGCGCTGGCCGAACCGGCGGCGGACGCAACATTCATCCGACCGTCAAGCCGCTGGCGCTCATGCGCTGGCTGGTGCGCCTTGTCACTCCCGCAGGTGGCACCGTCCTCGACCCATTTACCGGCAGCGGAACGACGGGAATGGCCTGTCTCGCTGAGGGCTTCAACTTTATCGGCATTGAACGGGAGCCTGAGTATGTCGAGATTGCCAGGGCAAGGATCGGGAGTATTGCGCCGTTGCTTGCGCGGGAGATAACAGCATGATCACCACCCTACTTTCCGCCGCCCGAGATCTCCTCCAGAACTGCCTGATCTCCGAAGCCGAGCAGGACCGCAAGGGCCAGCCGGCCAACATCGTCGATGCGCTCTACGAGCTGGCGCGGGCCATCCGGGACGCATCGGCGAAACCAGAGAAAACGAAAGAGAAGAAGACGTCATGAACAGCAAAGACTTCGACGTTCAGCAGGCTGCTCAACTCTATCGGGACGGGGCGACGCTCGCGCAGATCGCCGAGAAATGCGGCGTCGTGATCGGAACCGTTCACAGACGTTTGATCGCCCATGGCGTCAAGATGCGCAAGCGTGGCTGGGGTGCGGCTACTAGTCCAGGTGTGCGGTTCGCACTGGCGAGTCATGCCAGCCGTGTGGCGCATGCCCTCGGGCGAGCGCACATGTGGACACCAGAAGAGGCGCGAGCGGCTAGCCGCAAGGGCGTACTGGCGAGGCAGCGACGACGAGAGGCGGCGAAGGCCGCATGCTAGCGACGGTCATCTGCGCGCTCTTCAGCCACGACGATCTCTTCCTACGTGCCTCGCTACGCTGCGAGTGCCAGCGCTGCGGCCGCCTGAGCGCCGGCTGGACAACCGGCCCCGCCCCGCGTGTGGTGCAGCAGGCGAGCGCCTGGCGGGCGGTGGTGGGCGCCATCCTGGCGGCGGTGAGGGGGTAGATGGCTATCGTCATTGACTTTACTGGAGAGAAGCCACGCAAAAAGACCCCTGTCTCTGTGGTATCCGATCCAGTCAAACCCGCCGAGCTCAAGCAGGCCGACTACAAGTCATGCACGCACGGGCGGGCTGTGATTGATGAGGAGAAGCGTACTGTCACCTGTAGTGACTGCAGCACCATTCTCGATCCATTCGCATACATCTTGCTTCTCTACGGCTACTACGAAACACGGGTCGACCGCCGCCTGCAGGCCATCAAGGAATACGAGCGGCGAGAAACGGAGCGGCGAGCACGTCAGGCCGTGCGAAGGCGTGAGCCGCGGGCGCGGAAGATTGAACGCCGGGCAGAGACTGCGGAATGCGCCGCATACAACGAGTATCAGGCGAAGCTGCTGGCCGCTCGCGCCGAACGACAGCGCCAACTCGTCGAGCGCCTGGATCGCGAGATTGCGGAATAGGGCGGCGGTGAGGGGGTAGACACATGACAGACCTCGAGAAGATCGCCAAGGCATTGCACGCCGCCACGCCTGGAGAATGGTGGTACAGCAACCGCCTGATCGTTGGCGGGCCGATGGGCGAGTGCATTTGCGAAATGTCTGGCGCGGCGAGTAATCCAGCTCATCAAGCTGACGCTCACCTCA
>JAZDHO010000024.1:0-11678 GCA_043805815.1 Chloroflexota bacterium | reverse complement strand
TCCGAACCATCAGGGCCTCAAGATCGGCTCCCGGCTGCACGAGTACATGGATGCCTGGTGGCTCAAACACGGCGACGGCAGTATCCGGCTGCTGACAAGCGCCAAGCGCGTGCAGGTGCATCACCTGTGCGAGCGGACCGGCTACACAAGAGTGGGCGGGATCATCACATACCGCCGGCCGCTCGAGTCGAGGGGGATGAGTGCCACGATGACGCAATCTTCCGGCGCCTTTTGGCTGGTCAAGCCGGACGAACTGCCGTCAGCCCTTGCGTTCACCAGAGAACACCTCCCGCATATCGGCGGGCTGATGGATACGGGCTGGCGGTTCGTTCTACCGGATGAGGTGGTCCTGGCCGACCGGGCACGCGCAGCGCATCTGCACTGGTGGCGAAGCGATGAGGGGCTGCTCGCGACCTGGGAAGGCGATGACGATGACGGCCCGGTGCTGGGAATCGGATTTGCCGCCGTGCGCGAACCCCATTTGCTGGCGGAGCTCTTGCGCGAGGCCGTGAGCCTGACGCATCGGTTTGCGGTCGATGCCTTGTTCTGGCTGGCGCCGACGGATCCAACAGTGCAGTCGGCGCTGCAACAAGCGGGCTTCACGACCGACGAGGATTCCGGCGTCCTGTTCGAGAAGCGGCATCCGGGCAAGTGAGCCTTCCAGCGGCGTTCAAATACATGTGGGGACCCAACATCGAGTACGTGCAGCACGTGTAACTGGCGGTCCGGAGGGCTTGATCGCTCGAAGTCTGTGATGAAGGCAAGGGGCCATGTTCATAGGCCGATACCATCGCCGAGTCGCAGGTCTGATACAGGCTGCCGAAAGCACACAGCCTGACGTAGGGGCGTCAAAGAACGCGGAAAAAGAAACAGCCGCCCCGAGGGGCGGCTGCTCTCCCGTGCTAAAACGGGACTACTTGCCGAGGAAGGTGAAGACCGCGATGCCCAGGGCCAGAAGGCCGGCGATGAAGGGGAAGAAGCCGCCCATCAGGCCAGGCACGAATTGGGCGAGGCCGTACCACAGGAAGAACAGGATGGTGCACCAGGTTGCAATAGACTTCGGCATGGACATTTCGACATTCTCCTTGTGTTGGTCAGTTCTTGACTGCCCGCGCGGGCAGCCTACGTGATAAAACCCTCAAACCAAGGGGAGGTTACGCCCTGCGTGGTAGAATCTGCCCCGCTTAATCCTTCAGGCAGCCTGCCGCCCCCACGCGGTAGGCTTTTTATGCCCTGAAAGACATCGCGGGACGGCACATTCTCGGGCGCCGGGCTCGTTTGTACGGTACTTATGCCGACGCAGCCCGCCGAGCGACCTCTTCCATGACCTCCCTCGCCACCCCGGCCGAGTTCACGCTCATCCGCAAGCCCACCATCCGCACGCGTGGTCCAGTGCGCTGGATCTGGTCGCACGCCCGGCGTTACTGGCCGATCCTGATCATCATGGTCATCGGCGCGGTGGGCAACGCCGCGCTGGCGGCCCTCGTGCCGGTCCTGGTGGGGAGTGCTTTCAACAGCATGCTGGGCGCCAATCCGGTTGTGAGCAGCCTGATCCCCCTGGCGATCCTCCTCGGAGGTTCACAGATCGTGCGCGGCGTGCTGCAGTTCGGCCGCAACTTCGGCGCCGAGCTGGTCGCACAGCGCATGGAACGCGACATCCGCGATGAGATCTACGTCGCGCTGCTGGGAAAGAGCATGACCTTCCACAACCTGCAGCCCGTGGGCGACACGATGGCGCGCGCGACCAACGATGTGCGCGAGGTCAACCTGATGTTCAGCCCCGGCATCAACCTGGTGGTCGGCGCCTCGATGTTCATGGTGATCCCGTTCTTCGTGGTGCCGCGTTATCACCCGGCACTGCTGCTTACCCCGATTCTATTCGCGATCGCGTATTTCCTCTCGCTCTGGCGTTACCTGGGCGAACTCTCGCCGGTCACAGACCAGGTCCGCCAGACCTTCGGTACGATGAATACGCACCTTTCTGAGGCCCTGGACGGGGTCGAGGTCATGAAGGGCGCGGCACAGGAGGGCGCCGAGACCGAAACCTTCATCACCAATGCGCGACGGGTGCGCGACTTCTTCGTGCGCCAGGGCGACATCGAGGCTCGCTTCCTGCCCATGCTCTGGCTGGGGCTTGCTTTTGCCGGCGGACTTTTCCATGCCATGCTGCTCTTCCGCATGGGAATTCTGGATACGGGCGGCGTGGTGGCGTACTTTGGCTTGCTGCGCATGCTGGAGTTCCCCACGTTCACGTCGTCGTTCGCATACACCCAGATCTCTTCGGGAATATCGGGCGCACGCCGCATCCTGGAGCTGATCAACCACGAGACCGACCTGGACCAGAACGCAGCCGGCCTCAGCGCCAACATCCGGGGTGAGATCGAGTTCCGCGGCGTCACCTTCCAGTATCCCGCCGCCCAGCCGCTCGCTGGCGGGCAGACGCCAATGTCCGGCGCTACCGGAGCGACGGGAGCAGCTGACGGGTGGACGCCGGGAAGTCCCGGCGCGCTGCGCGTTTCAAAGTCGCGCGGCGAACCCGTCCTCAAAGAAATCTCCATCAAGGTCAAACCCGGGCAGACAGTCGCGATCGTCGGGCAAACGGGCGCGGGCAAGACCAGCCTGGTGAAGTTGATCAACCGCACTTACGATGTCGATCGCGGACAGGTGCTGGTGGACGGCGTTGACGTGCGGGACTGGAACCTGGCAGCGCTGCGCAGCCAGATATCAATGATCGAACAGGACATCTTCCTATTCTCACGATCGATCACAGACAACATCGCCTTCGGCAGACCGGGCGGCACGCTCGCCGAAGTGCTGGCGGCCTCGGAGGCGGCGCAGGCCCACGAATTCATCGCCGACTTCGGCGAGGGTTATGAAACCGTGATCGGCGAACGCGGCGTGACGCTCTCGGGCGGGCAGCGCCAGCGCCTTGCACTCGCGCGGGCATTCCTCACCGATCCGCGCATCCTGATCCTCGACGACGCCACTTCGGCCATCGACTCGGCCACCGAGGACAGGATCCAGCGCGCGATCGCCAACGCCTCGCGCGGCCGCACGACAATCCTCATCACGCACCGCCTGTCGCAGATCCGTTGGGCCGACCTGATCATCGTGATGCGCAAAGGCGCCATCGCGGCCATCGGGACGCACGACGAGCTCATGCGCACCTCCGAGGCCTACGGCCGGATATTCAGAGAGTAGTCGGTCGCCGGCCGACGCCCAGAGATACGTGCGTGTCTGCCTGCTGCCAACCCGACACTATTGACGACTGACCACAGACTAGCAGGATGAGTTTCTTCCAGGGTCTAAACGCTGAGAAGTACGATCGCCAGTACTCCGACCGCCAATTGATGCGGCGTATCGGCGAGTATTTCAAACCGCAGACCGGCCGCCTGGCCGGCGTGATGCTGCTGGTGATCGCCATCGGCGCCGTGTACGCCGCCTGGCCTGTGATCGTCGGATGGCTGGTCGACCTGCTGGCGACGCAGCCCGGCGTGCAGCTCATTGGTTTCGCCGGCCTGGCACTAGTGGTGATGGCCTTCCTGCAGTGGGGGTTGAACTGGGCCCGGCGCAGCCTGATCGCGCGCGCTGTGGGGGATGTCGTCCTGCGGCTGCGCGGCCGCGCTTTCGAAGCCGCGGCGGCACACGATCTCTCCTTCTATGACCAGTTCTCCTCCGGCCGCATCGTCTCGCGCATCACGTCGGACAGCAACGATTTTGGCCAGCTGGTCGTCATCTCCACCGAGCTGGCTTCGGAGCTGCTGCACGCCGTGATCCTGGGCGCAGTGCTGGTCCGAACCGAGTGGCATATGGCGCTGCTGCTCTTCGCCTTCATGCCGATCATCGTGGCCCTGACCCTCGGCTTCCGCAGCCTGGCGCGCCGTGTCACGCGCCGGGGCATGCAGGCCATGGCCGACGTGAACGCGGCCATCAAGGAGACCGTCAGCGGCATTTCCATAGCGAAGAACTTCCGCCAGGAGGAATCCATCTTCCGGACCTTTGATTCCGCCAACCAGATGTCCTATCGCGTGAACGTGCAGCGCGGACTGGTCCTCTCACTGGTCTTCCCGGTGCTCAACGCCACCGGCGGGGTATTCACGGCCATCCTGGTGTACGCCGGCGCCATCAGCGTTACGCAGGGCCTGATCACCATCGGCGCCTGGTACCTGTTCATCATGAGCCTGGACCAGTTCTTCTTCCCCATCCTGAACCTTTCGGCCTTCTGGGCGCAGATCCAGCAGGGGCTGTCGGCGGCCGAACGTGTGTATGCACTGATCGACGCCGACCCGAACGTGGTGCAGACCGCGCACGATCCGGTGCCCGCCCTGCGCGGTGAGGTGTGCTTTGAGCACCTGTACTTCCGCTACACGGAGAAGGAGCAGGTGCTTTCAGACTTCAGTCTGTGCGTGCAGCCAGGGGAGACGCTGGCGCTCGTCGGTCATACCGGCGCGGGCAAGTCATCGATCGCCAAGCTGATTGCGCGCTTCTACGAGTTCCAGCAGGGTCGGCTGACGATCGACGGGCTGGATATTCGCGGGCTCGATCTGCAGGACTACCGGCGCCATCTGGGCATTGTTTCGCAGGTGCCGTTCCTGTTCTCCGGCACGGTCGCGGATAACGTGCGCTACGCGCTGCCGGGTGTGAGCGAAAAGGAGATGCTGGAGATGGCGCGGCGCATCGGCGATGGCGAGTGGCTGGAGACCCTGCCGGACGGCCTGCACACCCTGGTCGGTGAGCGCGGCAATCGCCTTTCCATGGGGCAGCGCCAGCTGGTGGCGCTGATGCGCGTGCTCGTGCAGCGCCCGGCCATCTTCATCCTGGACGAGGCCACGGCCAGCATCGATCCGTTCACCGAGTGGCAAATCCAGCAGGCGTTGCACCTCATCCTGCAAAACGCCACCAGCATCCTGATCGCGCACCGCCTGTCCACCGTGAAAGCCGCAGACCGCATCATTGTCATGGAGAAGGGCGGCATCATCCAGGAGGGGGCTCACGATGCGCTGATGCAGCAGGGCGGGCACTACGCCATGCTGTACAACACCTACTTCAGGCACCAAAGCCTGGCGTATGTGGAGCAGGCGCGGGAATTGCTGGAAAAGTAACGCTGCCGCGTCCCAAGGGTCGACACTCCCCGGCGGCACCACGTGCCTGATCACATCCTCCGGGCGAATGCCGGGCGGATAAGCAAAACCGTAGTCAATGCGCACGATGCTCCCCTGGCGCCGGCGTACTGATACGTCTCAGGAACATCCGCAGCTCCTGCGCGCGATCAATTCCGTCCCCAGCACCACGCGCTTCTTTTCCAGTGGTTTTCCCGCGATAAGGCGTGACAACATGCGCATTGCTTCCACGCCCATCTCATAGGCCGGGGAGGCAACTGTGGACAATGGCGGGTCAATCAGTGCAGCGAATTGAATGTTGTCCTTGCTGACAATGGCCATGTCCTGCGGGACACGCTTTCCTGAATCCTTCATGGCGCGGACCACGCCGACTGCCAGCAAATCCCCGGAAACAAAAAGCGCAGTGGGCGGCCTGTGGAGGCCCAGCATCCGTATGGCGGCCTGGTATCCACCCTCGATCTCGAACTCAGGCGATTCAACAACCAGGCCAGGATCGGGCTCCAGGTCTGCAGTTTTCAGGGCGCGCAGATACCCGCGGTAGCTTTCGCGAAAATTGGGCCATGCAAGGGGCGCTGTAATGATCCCGATCCGACTGTGCCCGTGTTGTATCAGGTGCCTGGTGGCCTGGAAGCCCGAGTTTTCCAGGTCGAGCAACACGACATTGGAGCCAGCTTGCGGTGCATCCACATACACCACAGGCGGCAGTGCAGACGGCGTGTTGCGGCCCAGCACGTCCCCAACGGGCGATACCACGATCAAGCCATCCACGTTCTTCGCAATCAGTTGCTGCATCAGCAAGCGGGATAAGGCGATCTTATCCCGCGTGAAGCTTACCGTCAGCAGATAGGAGGCCACGCGCGCCAGCTCCTCCAAACCATCCAGGAACGGGACATAGAACGGATCCATTGAGGGCATCAGCACCCCTATTGCATGTGACGGAGACAATGGATTCTGCCCTCTGAGGTTCTCGAAATCGAACGGCAGTACGGTCGTGCCCTTGCCGGGACGCGTTTCCACCAGCCCATCTTGCTGCAGCCGCCGATAGGTCTGGCGGATCGTGTGCATATGGACCCCAAGCCGGTCTCCCAGTGCGCGGATAGTCGGCAGCCGGTCGCCAGGCTCAAGTTGCCCGCTGGCGATCAGCCACGCGATCTGTTGCCTCAACTGGGCAAACAGCGGGAGATTCGCCAGGGGGTCGACGTGCAGGGGAAGTTGCGGTCGCGAAGGCATTGAAGGCGTGTCCAGCGGCGGCGGGACAGAAATGCGTCTTGAAATCCCGTCATTGTTATAGTATCATATAACAATAGTTGGAGAACACAAACCCGAGATATCTGAATTTCGAAGAAAAGGAGCCGCTAATGAACAGGGTCGCAATGTATCGTGTCGCCCTCTGGCTGGCGTTGGCGGGTGCTGTGGCCGCCTGCGCCCCGTCTGCTCCTGCCTCATATGAGACCATAGCCAGCACCTATCACGTTACCCTCACAGCCGATCAGCTGTCTGCTGCCGGCGCCACCAGGGTTATCCAACTCGTTGGTGAAGGTACGTGGCAAATGGAGCTTTCGCCTGATGGCAAGGCCCACGTATCTCAACGCAACGATCTCGGATTCACCCCAAGAGTCGAGGCTGCGTACGAGCTAGTCGGCGCGCGGTTCACTTTCCAGGAGACCGGCGACATCGCTTTCAGCTGCGTCGATGAGAAGGCTGTCGGTAGGTACGACTGGAAGTTGGACGGCGGGCTACTTACATTGGCGCTGGTTGAGGATGGCTGTGATCGCCGGTTCGTGCTCTCCACCCTGCCGTGGGAGCGGCAGCCCTGAGCGGGGCACGCCCGCCCTCTTCCTTGTCCGCCGCAACGCCAAAGACTAGCCGTCCTTATTGGATGGACTTTGTCTGGTGCAGCAGACACGGTCGATTTAGAGAGTTCGATCTCCGGTTTGTTTAAGGATCCGATGTTGTGTCTGCCGGCGCGTGCGGCATGAGTTGACTAGTTCCGCACGAGCGGACACTGGGAACGCCTGCCGGGGCAACCTCACCCCAACGGTGCGATGACGAGCACGACGCCAGCGTCTTGTCCGTTCAGCATGCGGAAGCTCGTCTCCAGGTGCACTGGGTTCGGAGCTCAGACGGCGGGCCCCGTTCAGGGGCCCACGCCCTCGATCCGGTCCACTTAAATTCGCGTGACGTAGCCGGGCGGCGGGTCGTCCATGGGCGGGAACTTGACGCCGGGCCCAATGTAGACGCGGGCGAGCCTCTGAAGGAGCTCGGCAGCGCCGCCTTCCTGGATGCGAGCATGACCGTAGATCACCGCGTATTCGGTCAGGCACATGGCGCTCTTCGTGTCCGTCTCGAGCGAGATGGCGACTCTGGGATCCCTCTCAATGTTCCGGACCTTGCGGTTTCGCGGCAGATGGCCGGCGACGATCTCGTCCCCATCCATGCCGATCCAGACGATAGTGACCTGTGGGCTGCCGTCACGGTTGAGGGTGACCAGATGAGCAAGGCAGCCTGATTCGATCAAGCCGCGGATTTGTGGCGGGATGTTCATAAAAGACCTCGGGGACACTCCTCATCATGGAATCCCCGAGATGCTGACACACCCCACGCAGCCCGCCCTAAGGGCCGAGGATCTCGATTTCCCTCCAGGCCACCCAGGAGGGACTCGCCGCCGTGAGGATCTTGACGAACCGGATGCCTGTGAGGGGAGCCGCAGGCATGTATTCCAATACATCGGATTCCTTTGTGAATCCGCTGAATTCATGGACCATAGAGAGGGCGTTGAGGTCTGCACCCACCCAGATCTGGTGCGCGGTCAAGCCCTCGGGATATTGTGTGACCACAAGCCGGATCTTGGCGACCGCCGCCGGCTGCCCCAGATCGATGAGTATCCATTGCGCGGCGTCGTCACCGGAGTTCCACAGCGTCCCGGGGTCACCATCCACTGCAAGTGTTCCATCCGTGCCGGGCATGGCAGCGGAGACCTGCACAGCCTTCTTCAGGGCCAGGTTCGCATTGGCGCCCGGTCGGAACCCGAGGGCCGATTTGTTCTCGAAGTAGGTCTTGATGAAACCACTGAAGGTGAATGGATCGCTTTCCGGCAACACCCGGTCCGGTTTGTCGTTCCACGATTGGAAGACCACATGTGCCGGCTGGCCGCCGCTCTCCAGTTCGTACCGCTTGACGCGCTCTCCGGCGATTGACAGCCAAGCCTCGCTGGTTGCATCCTGGAAGTTGCCTGTGTAGATGATGCCGACCGGGATATTGCGCGTCCGGCCGTAGTCCTCAATCGCCTTCGCTGTCTGGGGCCAGGTCGTATCCGCCCAATCGATGTCCAGGTGCAGGAACGCCAGGTCATAGCCAGTGACCTGCCGGAAGAGATCCAGCCAGTCCTTGTAGGCTTGAGCGTTTGCCGGACCCGTCACGGGCTCGATATCCCCAACGATCACGTTCGGGAAGACCGCCCGGGCGCGCCGGATGAAGGCATCCACGTCGCGTGCGATCTTATCAGCAGGCCATTGGCATGCGTGTTCTCCGGTGAAGAAGTGGGCCCAGAAATACGGCTCGTCCAGCGCGATGAGATTGACCTCGCCTCCGTTCCGTTTGATCCGCTCGAGGGTCTCTATTCCCTCGTCTCCGGCAAAGCCCTCCACATACAGACCGCAGTCCTCGGTCGGATTCAGCGGTCCAAGCTCGACTGCCAGCGCCAGGCCGCGCTGTCGGATCCCTTGAACAGCCTGCTGCACCTCAGATGTCGTACCGCCGCGCACGGCCCACCCCCCGTAGAGCTTGAATACTTGCACCTGTGCCGCAGCCTCGTGCCACGCGGCATCCGGTGAGAAGAGCTCCAGGAAGTCCGTTGCACCATCCGTTCCGCCGGGAAGCGACTCAACAGGCAGAGGCGCAAACCAATACAGGGGCTGGTGATTCAGGTCCGGGGGCCTTGGTGTTGGTGTAGGCGCCGCGGGCGCCTGCTGCGCCGCAGGCTGGGTCGTCACGGCGCCACCGGAGCTCGGGGTCAGTGCAACACCTGGCACATTGCAGGCCAGAGCCGCCAGCACCAGGGGAGGCCAAAGTCGCGCCAGAGATATCTTGAGGGACATAGTGAGTCCTTGAGGTCGAGAGCACATTGTGCTGCGAGACGACAAGTCGGATCACGCCGATCGCGACCGGCTGTCCCAGATCGATCTGGACCCATTGCGGCGCGTCGGCGCCAATGTTCCACACTGTCCCCCGGGTCGCCATCCACCGCCAGGGCACCGTCGATGCCGGGCATGGCGGCGGAGAACCGTACCGGTTTCTTCAGCCTCCGAGGACATTGACGCACGGATCGGGATGGAGTATGGGAGAAAGGGCGCCGCGGATTGCTCCATCGGCCTGCACCGCTTCCCAGTAGTCGTCGGGCATCTCTGCGCCGCCCCACGTCCACATGAGCCAACCGTCAAAACCGAACTCACAGGATTCCGCTTGCCACGCCTGCAACGCGATCGCCGCCTTCTGCGCATCCGGGAAGACATGCCGGTCAGCGCCGAACTCACCCAGAACCAGCGGCTTCTTGTTGTAGCCGATGATATCGAAATTCTCCGCGTGCTGCCTCATGTTCAGGTCGTAGCCCGGATATCCGTGCAGGTCCACAAAATCGAGCGCCGAGTCGTTCAGCACTCTGTGCAGATACACGCGCCGCGGATCCCCGACGAGGGCCGGATTCGGCTCCTGCTGGATGAAGAAGCCCATCGTCACCAGGGCGGTGGGGTCCAGGGCTTTGATGGCCGGGCTCACCTGGTCGATATAGTAGACCCAGCTGTCCTCCATCAACGCGCGCCGCTGCGCGGGATCTGCGAGGTCATACGTCTGGCCATTCGCAGCCGTGACCTGGCCCGAGGCGGCCGAAAGTGGCGGCTTGTCCGCCTGAAAAAATGCCTCGTTGTGGAGTTCGTAGGCAAAGATGGCATCGGTCGGCGCCCCCACATCTCGCAGCCCCTGGATGAAGTCGGCATAGTACCGCCGTTGGGCCTCGATTCCGCCTTGCGTCATGAACTGCAGGTTGAACTCAACGAATTGGCCGCCAAAGGTATTGAAGGATGAACGGTAGCCGCCAGTGTCCGGAAGTTCATCCAGGGTCAACATCACGTAGATGCCATTGTCCTTGGCCACCTGCAGGAACCGCGCCAGGTTCTTCATATAGGCCGGATCCAGCCCGCCCGAGGCGCGATCCATGCAGCCCGGTGCGCCCCCCCAACACGCGTTCTCCCAGACACGCACCACGTTGAAGCCATCCCCGTGCATGCGGGGCAGTTCCGCCAGCGCGGAGTCGAGCTGCCCGATCTGGGTGTTGAACATGGTGTCGATCAGGATTTGCTCGTCGCCGCGCGGCCAGAATTTCCAGCGCCACAGATTCGCCCCGCGCGGCACAAATCTCGCACCCGTCACGCGATCGTAGAACTCAGACTCGCCGTCGACCATGCGCACGCCGATGCGATGCTCAGGCATCGGAGACGGAGCGGGCGGCGAGGGACCCTCCGCTGGAGGCTGGGCAGCTCCGATATCACCCGTGGCTGGGCTCAGTACAGCACCTGGCGCGTTGCAGGCCAGAGCCGCCAGCAGCAGGGGAACCAAGACACGCGCCAGCGGTATTTTGATGGACATCGGGACTCCTTGAGGCCGAGATCACATCGAGCCGGAGGGGTTCAGACTGGCCGGCGAACGGCGTGCGGCGCTCATTGACGTTTCAGCACCCATTGGCCGACGCCGCCTTGAGACGTTACCGTTGCCGTAATTGTGTCCTGATCGGACGCCATCAGATTGGCCCGTACCACGATCGTGCTTCCATCGTGTCGCCTGAGATCCAGAGCGATCTGCCCGGTGGTCGAGGAAAGCACAGTGCCTGAGACCGTGCCCTCATATCCAGGGGGAGCGATGTTCCCACTATAGGAGTCAGTGTACGTTCCCGACAAGGCATTCCCGCTTTGCACCAGCGTCAGCGTCATGGAGCTGCCGTCATCAGGGTCCGGACCTTTCCAGGTGCCGGCGAGATTCGCCGCTGCTGGAGCAGAGGTTGCAGCTGGAGCGGGCGATGGCACGGATTGCGTTGGGAGAAAGGCGGGAGTGGCCGGCAAAGGGGGCGCCGTAGCCTCCGGTGCGGGGCCGGGAAGACCGCAGGCGAGGATGGCAAAGAGGGCGGTCAGTAGAGCTAGAAACGGTGTCTTCTTCATTCTTGTTCCTCCATAGTTCGCAACCTAGAAGAAAAACGGCGAGCCTGTTGAACGGAAAACGAGTCCGGTCCTGCGGAACCCGGCGGGCCGTGGGGCGCCTGGAAGAGCCTGTGGGCCAATCGATCCAGGCATTCGCGCCACCCGCCCGCGTTTTCCACAAATCACGGGTTCTGGCAACTAGACACCGGAACTATGCCCGGGCCAGCTACCCTATGGCAACCATTGGCCGCACACGAATGAGGATCGGGGAGACTGGCGCCGTTCATGGCTGAGCCGCCGCCGAGGGGAGGTTTTGAAATAGGGCATGTGTCAACTCCCCGTCACGGGCGACTCCGGCATGCGAAGGATGGGG
>JAZDHO010000023.1:0-2094 GCA_043805815.1 Chloroflexota bacterium | reverse complement strand
GAGCCTCCTTCCGCGTCGCAGCGCTGGTCTTGCTGTTGATGATAACCTCTTGGCGCTTTCCCTTAAGCGCCGTGCCAATCAGCCGCTCGTTGTTGGCGTACGTGCGCCCGGTGTCGAAGTAGTTGACCCCCAGATCGAAGGCGCGCTGGATCACCCCCGCCTCGGATGTGCCCCTGCCGCCGAAGCCCAGCGGCGAGACCTTCAGCCCGGTCTTGCCGAGCGTTCGGCGCTCCATGCTGACCGGCTTCCTCTGTTGGGCCGCGAGCGCGGGAAGCCCCAGACCGGCGGTCAGGAGACTGCGGCGCGACGGTGAGTGGTTCATGGTGATTTGCCTTCCAGGAATCTAGTGTCCTGAGTCAGAAATTCGTTCACAAAGTCTACGGACTTTGCCCAGGATCAAATCGGCATCCGCTGTCCAGATAAAGGGCTTGGGAGCCTTGTCGTTCTGCTCCAAGTAGTCCCGGATGGCCTTCTCCAGACTTCGAACGCTGTCAAACGAGCCGCGCCGAATGCGCTTTTCCGTCAAATCGGCGAACCAGCGTTCTACTTGGTTTAACCACGAGGCGCTGGTCGGTGTGAAGTGAAGGTGGTACCGCGGGTGTCGGGCAAACCATCGCACGACTTTGGGACTCTTGTGCGTCCCGTAGTTGTCCATGATCAAATGTACGTCCACGTCGGGCGGCACCCGAGAATCCACCAAGTGCAGAAACCCAAGGAACTCCTGGTGCCGATGCCGGCGATGACATTCGCCGATGACTTTGCCGGTGGCCACATCCAGAGCGGCAAAAAGGGACGTGGTGCCATGTCGTTCGTAGTCATGGGTGCGCTGCTCCGGCAGACCAGGCCGAAGCGGCAGGATCGGTTGCGTGCGGTCGAGCGCCTGCACCTGCGACTTTTCATCCACGCTCAACACCACCGCATGTTCCGGCGGATGCATATACACGGCCACGATGTCCCGCACCTTCTCAACGAAGAACGGGTCGGTGGAGAGCTTGAACGTCTCGGTGCGATGCGACTGCAGACCGAAGGCATGCCAAATGCGCACCACGGCGCGCTGCGACAGCCCTACGGCGCGGGCCAGTGAGCGCGTGCTCCAGTGGGTGGCTCCGGGGGGCGCGCTCTCCAGGGTACGGGTCACCGCCTCTTCCACCTGGGCGTCGCTGATCTGGCGCGGAGCCCCCGGCCGAGACCCATCGCCTAAGCCCTCCAGTCCATGCTTTCGAAATCGCTCCCGCCACTTGCCCACCGTGGCCCCGGTAATCCGCAACTCCCGGGCGATCTCCTGATTGCTCAGGCCGGCCGAAGCGCGCAGCACGATCTTGGAACGTAAAGCCACGCGCTGCGCTGTCTTCGGCCGCCGGGCCAACATTTCCAACTTCTCCTTGTCCATGGGCGGCAGGTGAAGGGTTTTCTTGGGGCGACCGGTCCGCACAAATGCACCTCCTCGGTGGTTTGGACCAGTATAACCGAGCTTGTCTATTTATTCAACGAATTTCTGACTCAGGACATTAGCCAGATAGGGGGATTCTGTATGAACGAGTTTTGCCAGACATCCAACAGGATCGGCGCACTGCTGCTCCTGCTTGTCGTTGCGGTTGGGGTTGTGTTCGCCCAGGAGCGCACCGGTGAACTGAACGGCATAGCCAGGGACCAGAGCAAGGCAGTTGTGCCGAACGTGACCGTGACCGCGACCAACAATGCAAGCGACCGGGTGTCCACCTCTACAACGGGTGGCGACGGTGCGTTCGTCCTCAGGGGACTGGAGCCAGGCCGTTATTCGGTGAAGTTTGAAGTTCAGGGCTTCACTCCGGTGGAGTACCCTGACGTGATCGTTGCGGCAGGCAGGGTAATGACTGTGAATGCTGACCTGTCAGTCAGGGCAGGGCAGCAGACGGTCGAGGTCGTCGCCAACGCACCGTTGATTGACACGACTACGACTACCGTCGGCCACAATGTGATTCAGGAGGAGTTCAGCCGCCTGCCGAAGACTCGCAGCTTCCAGTCTCTGGCGGCTGTGTCCCCTTCCGTCCAAGGGGGCAACGTTACCGAGGGTGGCATTCAGGTCAACGGCGCCAGCGGGTCGGAGAACCTGTT
>JAZDHO010000022.1:0-4184 GCA_043805815.1 Chloroflexota bacterium | reverse complement strand
GTTGAGAGGCGGCCTCGGCCGACCCTCGTGCCTAGACAGAGGAAGGCGCTGGACGGAATCAAGCAAGGTGGTACCCAACCCACGGATATCAGCAGGATCAACCGTCGTGACTGCTGGCTCCGTCTCCTCCCAGAGCCCCTTCGATCGGGAGAGCAAAGCCATGTAAACCACCAGCTCTCACAGCTCCTTGACAACGGAAGTCATATCGACGCGGGCATCAGCGGCGGCGCGAGGCGCCGGCCGCCGCATGCCTTTGTTGGGCGCGTCGTGTCACATCGTCACTCATCCGCGACAGCAGCACCCTCCCTACTTGCAGCGGCTAAGGCGTACAAATCGTGGATAATAGACCAAGCTGTCGGCCAAGGCCTCGTCAAACTCAAGCGTGTTTGTGGCGTAGGTCAGGATGAGATCGCCGCCCGTCAGTTCGGGGTGTGCCTTCGCTGCGTAGAGCATCATGTTCGGCCGGTAGTATTCCGAAGGTCGGTAGAGCATTTGTGGGGCCGACCATGGCCCCGTGAGCGCGGGCGCTGCCCGCATCACGACATCTGCTGCGCCGAAACCCTGCTGCGATTGCACAGCGATGAACCGCCCGGTGGACTGGTCCTCGTGAACACTTAGTTCCGTTCGCCCATTCTCAAACAATGGCCAGCGCTGCACATTCGATAAATCGGGAATCCAGCCTTGACTCTCGCCCGCCCACCATTCCGGTTGGCTGAGGTTGCCGCGACGAACCTCTTCCGCTGGCCAGCGTGCAGCGAAGATGGGATGCGACTTGACCGGATTCTGGGATCCGAGCGCATAGACATAATCGCCCTGCTGGAGAATTGCTGCGCATCCCACCAGGATGCCCAACGGATTCGCGGGCGTTTCCAAAGCACGGACGTGCCAGGCAGAAGGCTCGTCCTGCGGATTCTCGATCATCACGGCCGTCCAGCCCACATGTTCAAAGCCAAGGCCAGTGCCCGTGTTACGGAGCGTCCGAGCAAAAAACAGCACGAGGCGGTCGACGACACGCACGCCGGTTCCAAACCAAAGCGATTCGGCACCTCGATTGGGAAAGAGGGCGTCCGGCCTGCCGTCTGCGGCTCTGCCCCAGTAGAAGGTCATCGCGGCAGTTCTCGGATCGGTGCCATTCTGGACCGCCACGCTGTTGCTGACCATGTGAGCGCCCCGGCGTGTGCCGGCGCCAGTGGGATCAATCCAGGTATCGCCGAACAGCCAGAGGATCCGTCCGCCACCGAGGTCCACGGTCGAGGCGACATCCGCGCCCAGCCAGTGGGGGTCGCGGTGGAAAAGCTGGTCGGCCTCGCGCCAAGCCGCCGCCTCGAAGCACGGAACCTCCACCGGACGCAGCGGCCCTGCGGGTTGGGCCCGCTGCCAGACCCACACTTCGGCCAACGCTCCTGAGCGTGCCAAGTACGGGCCCAACGCGGAGCGCAATTCTTCCGTTGTGCCAGAGACAATCAGTTTGTCTTCGATGAGCCGATCGGCCAGCCGCACCTTGCCAGCACGAAGATTTGCAAGGAGTGAATCAGGCTCAAGCGCCGACATGTGGAGCTCATCCGGGTTGACATCGAGGGAAAGAAGCCAGTGTCCTGCGACAAGGAGGCCGGCGTAGGGCTTCGGCAATTCCTTGTCGCCGGGCGTGGGCCAGACATCGAGGATCAGCCGGTCTCCCAGCCGACCCAGTCGTGCCTCGAACCTGCCCACGTTTCCATCGCTTGAATACTCGATCGCGTAAGTGTTTCCTGCAGTTCGTGAAACTACAGCGTGATCCGAACCCGATACCTCCTTCCACATGCCGAGCAGGCGCGGGTCGAAGGTCGCATCGGATTCCAGAACAACGGGCTCGCCCGAGAGCACGCAGCCGCCCAGAATGACGGTGAGCGCCAGTGCGCTCCCAAGTCTCAGTAGCGCTCCGACTGTCACAATCACCTCCGCGGCCGACGGCGCCCAACGTCCGCCATCACCGGCGGGTGGTCCCGGCGCGAGCCTGGCTTTGCAGGGCCGTGCCGGAGACATCCGCCCTTTGGCGCCAGGCCCGGGACGGGGCCAACCGTCCGGTGGATGGCGTTGGCCTGGAGCTTTCCTGACCGCCCGCTACTTCTTCCGGATTGCGCGCTCAATCACTTCAGTGGCCCATGCGTTCAAGCTGCGCCGCCGCTGGGCAGCGGCCACGACCGCCGCGCGGTGGATTTCGGGAGTCAGCCGCAAGAGCACCTTGCCGGAAAATGGCTTCTCTGGCTGTTCGCCTCTTGCAGCACAGAACGCCAGATAGTCTGCGATCGATGCGCGCAGTGCCTTCCTGAGTTCCGCGACGGAGTGTCCCTGGAAAGTGATCACGTCACGGAGGTTCATGACCTGGCCGTGGAAGAGCTGTGCCTCGTCGTCGTACTCGACGCGGGCGATGTATCCCTTGTACTCCATAGTGGACGCCACGGGATGCCCTACCTTTCTGTGATGCCTGCAGCTCGCGGGAAATCTGCAACCGACCGAACGGTCCCTCGGTCCGTCACTGGTTGCGGATGTGGACGATGGAACACGGCGCGGACGCCGCACAAGGCGACGCGCACCCAGGAACCACGCCCCTCCGAAATCTCTGCCCCCAGCGTCCTAAAGAGCGCCTCGATGTCGCTCCAACGGATGTCTGGCCGCGTTGGGTGTTCGAAAATCGCCTGGAGTGTCCGCTGATGACGACGGCTCATGAAAAGATGCTATCGCCTGACGATATCAGTGTCAATGGCCATAATCGGACCCATTGCCGCGGTGCCCAGTAGGCCAACGCCCGCCATCCGTCCGGTGCATGATGAAACGGACTCCTCCCGCGGTACAGTGGGCAGCGAAGTGCCAGACCGCTTTGTACGGGCTCGAGGCCCAAGGGATCAAGGAGGAGTCCGCCATGGATTCTACGACCATCGCCGTCGATCTCGCAAAGTCCGTCTTCGAGGTCGCCCTCTCCCATCGCCCGGGAGAGATCGCGTTGCGCAAGCGATTGTCCCGGTCGCAATTCCTGCGCTTCTTCGTTCAGCAGCCGCCGGCGCTCGTCCTGCTCGAAGCCTGTGGTTCCCCCCATCATTTGGGCCGTGAGCTCCAACGCCTCGGCCATCGCGTCCTGCTCCTGCCCCCTCACCATGTCCGCCGCTACCGGGCGGGCAACAAGACCGACGCTGCCGATGCCAAGGCGCTCCTCGATGCCTACCGCAACGAAGACATTCGCCCCGTGCCCATCAAGCCCGTGGACCAACAGGCGCTGACCGCCCCTCCATCGGCTTCGCTCCCGATTGCTCGCCAGCCGGACGGCGCGGATCAATACGCTACGAGGTCTGCTTCGCGAATTCGGTCACATCGTCCCTCAGGGAGGTCACCCGGCCGGCGTTCTTGGAAACCTGCCGGGAGATCCGCAGCCTGGGTGATCGCATGGCGGTCTTGGAGAAGAACCCCGAGCGGCTGGGGGATGGCATGCCCGTCGTGGCTCACCTGCAATCCATTCCCGGCATCGGTCCCCTGACCGCCACGGCGCCCGCTCGGTCCTGGCCTCGGCGCCTCGCCGAAGAGAGCCGGATCCCTTGCGTCAGTGGGCGCAAGATCTCGCCCGTCGCCGCGGCCACAATGTCGCTACCGTCGCTTTGGCCAACCGCCTGGCGCGGATCGCCTGGTCCGTCTGGCGGGAGGACCGAGTGTTCGTCGAATGCGCGCGAGTCGCGTAGAAAGAAGATCGATCCCACCCGAGGATTGCGCAGGAAGCAGACTTGATGGCGAACCGGTGCTGACCGGCGCGGGGAAGAGCCGGTAACAACGCTGGCCTTCGGGGCCGAGTGCATGATTGGCTCCCCGCGCGAATTCCATCATGGCCGGGAGCGAGATCGCTCCACCCAGGGGCCGGAGATACGACTGCAGTCAGACCCGCCATCGGACGTCACCGCGCTTCTTGCGGAAGGAGTCCAGATATGAGTTGTTAGGCATGATTGAATTCTCCACACTTTCTGAGTCGCCCGGCAATCCCCTCATCACCGCGGCATCAGCGCGAACACACCCCAGCCCAGGTACTCACGCGTGTAAGCGGCGTAGCGCTCGGGTTCCAAGGTCA
Source organism: Chloroflexota bacterium (assembly GCA_043805815.1). GTDB lineage: Bacteria > Chloroflexota > Anaerolineae > Anaerolineales > Villigracilaceae > Fen-1038. Next base: position 97 of record JAZDHO010000022.1, on the reverse strand, counting down.
GTTTGGCTCGAACATCTTTCGCGAACTCGTCGTCGGGATTGGCCTCAAGCCATCGGCGCATCGTGAGCCATTTGGCCGCCTCGTATCTGTCCCAGCC
>JAZDHO010000021.1:0-3036 GCA_043805815.1 Chloroflexota bacterium | reverse complement strand
GGCGCCGGGCACCTGGTCGGAGACTCAGGCCGTGGAGGGGCGAGCGGAGATTCAGTCCATGAAGCTGGAGATCACCAGGACCAGCAACATCAGGATCATCTGCAAGCCGAACAGCGCCGCAGCAATGTAGACGATCACCGTCCAGCCGGAACGCCTCGCATGCCGGGATACTTCCTGCCCCTCCGCCAGTTGACGCGCGGTGAGAGCTGCCTTATGGATCGGATCCGCGTCGATGCCCCCGGCCCAGTGCAGACCCCCGGCTTCATCCGGAACGACAATGCGCGCGCCGCGGAACAGGCGCACCCATTGGGGCGCGTCCAGCAGCCGGCTGCCGCTGACGATCATGGCGTCGAACCTGCCGCGCGGCTGCCTGGCGGTCACGGTTACCGGTACGTTGGGTGCAACGCGGCCAAGGGCCGCTCTGACCGCCTGCCCGAAGCCCCCTGCGGAATCCACCACCAGCAGCTTGAAGGCCTTCTGCTTGCCAGCCAGCGCGGCCGCGGAAGACCGCCCGTCGCGGCGCATGACACCCAGGTGATAGGCAAGCAGGACGCCGAACAGTACGAGCAACTGCAGGTCGTTCAGGATGGTCGACAACAGCGTGCTGCCGCTGCGACCCGTGAGGGCTGTATTGATCAACTCGAAGACCAATGCCGCCGCAAAGATCATGCCGCCGATGACGCCCGCGAACAGCGCCAGGTAGAGGTACGCCCTGCGGACGATCGAACGCCGGGCGTGGTCGCCGGCATCGCCAGCGGCGGCGGCCTCGCCTTGCAGCCGGCGCCACGTGACCAGCCACAACGGAAGCCAGGCCGCGATCACACCGATCGCCCTTGCCAGATCGGTCCGCAGCGCAGCCTCCAGCACCAGCAGACCGCCGGTGAAACGTTCTATGATGAACTGGTTCAGCATGGCGACGCCAATGAGTGCGCCGCCGAGGCCGACCGCCGAAAGGATATACAGGTAGATGCGCTTCATTCCGGCGCGGCGAACCGGCTCCGCGACCGAATCTATGTGCCGGCCGAGCCAGTGGCCGTAGTATGCCCACACCGCCCCCAGCGGCACGCCGATCGATAGCGGTCCGCCGATCCTGTTGACGAGGTCCGAGACCGGGATCGCCGTGCCGAGCAAGGCATCCACGAGGGTGTGCAGCACCATGGCGGCGGTGGTCAGGACCGTGATCACGCCGCTGAGGCCCAGGAGGTACAAGACGGCGAGCCGCAGGTTTGAGTCCCGCTCGTTTTCGTCGGCAAGCGATCCCTGAACCACGTTCCATGCGTAGACCCAGATGGGCGTTCCGATGAGCAGCAGCGCCAGCCCGTTTACGATGGTCGCGCGGGTCATCTCGCCCAGCAGCCCGGTGGGCACGAAGAAGATGTAGCGCAGGATCTGCTGCGCGCCGAAGATGGTCATCAGCAGGCCGTAGAGGATCCACAGGTAGCGATACAGCCGGCGCACATCCGCGAAGTTTTCCCTGTCCGGCAGCGCCGGCCACTCGGCCCGCAACACGCTCCAGAAGTAGAGCGCCACCAGCCCATTGATGGCGATGGCAATGAGATTGTCCACTGCGATGCCCGTGGCGCCGAGGATCGCCCTGCCGGTTTCAAGTCCCGCGGCCATAAGCAGGCCGCGATTGACCAGGGCGAGCAGGTTCTGGACGAGCGGGATCAGCGTGGCCAGCAGCATGCCGTAGAAGAAGATGGCGCGCAGACTGGCGGTTCGCTCCTCCTCATCGGAAGCCGCCAACCGCTGCGCCCAGAGCCAGTGGAACAGGAAGATGGGCAGTCCCACCACCGTCAACGCCAGGGCGCGGGCCAGGACCTCCGCCGTGCCGCCCACGGTCTGGCTGGCGATCGAGCGCAGCAAGTTGATCAGCCCCCACAGAACCACCTCGATGCTGATCAGAGCGACGGCGTAGATGTACAGGCGGCGGACACTTTTCATAGGGGCCTCACATAAGCTTGCAGGCGGACCGATCGGGGCCTAAGCCGGCACGCCGACAGCGCGGAGAGATCAGTCTCACTTACTTGGGTTTTGCCTGATACCAACCGAAATCCCAAAGGTTGTAGGCGGGCATGGAGGACAGCTTCCACGCGCCGTTCTGACGCAGGAGCTGGGCGGAGCCGACGTTGTCGTAACCCGACGAGAAAGGATCGCCCGGCGTGTACACCATAATGACCTCCACGGAGGCGCTGTCTGCCGTCACGTCAGAGCTGCCGATCTTGATGCCGTTCTGGCCCGGCGTCAGGCGGCCCACGGCGAATGCCTGGCGGAAATCCCCGAAGCTGGGCTTGTCCTTGAGATCGGCAAGGTAGGCATAGGCCTTCTCATAATCCTTGTTCAGGATCGCCAGCACGTAGTTGTGCACCACGTCCTGCGGCGCCTGCTCAGGGCGGTAGGACACTTGCTGCTGACGCGTGAAGAAGACGGCCAGCGCGGCTGCCACGAGCACGGCAATGCCGATGAGTATTCCGAGTAGGAAGCGGTCTTGTTTCATCCATACCTCCGGGGCGAGCTTCCATTGTATGGGGGAAAGTGAAAAAGGACAAGCGCAGAGGGATTTACGATTCCAAGATGAGGAACTACGATTGCGGCCCGCGTCAGAACGGAGGTCCACAATGACCATTGCGGTCTACACGGAAGGGGGCCAGAAGCGTGTTTTTGCCGGCGCGATCGACTGGCCGGGTTGGTGCCGAGGCGGCAGGGACGAGGCATCGGCGCTGCAGACCCTGTTGGACTACGGGCCGCGGTACGCGCGGGCGCTGCGCGGCACCTCGCTGAAGTTCTCCGCGCCCGAGAAGCTCTCCGAACTGAAGGTGATCGAAAGGCTGAAGGGCGGCGCGGGCACGGACTTCGGTGCACCGGAGGTCGCCCCCGCCAGCGATGCTGCCAGGATGGTTGAGGCCGACGTGCGGCGCTGCGACGTGCTGCTGACAGCTTGCTGGCGCCAATTTGATGCCGTCGCGAAGTCTGCCAGGGGAAAGGCGCTCCGCACCGGTCCCCGGGGGGGCGGCCGGGATCTCGACAGGATGATCG
>JAZDHO010000020.1:0-7261 GCA_043805815.1 Chloroflexota bacterium | reverse complement strand
CGCGCGCGCCCCCGAAGAACGAAGACGAGAAGACGGGCGAAACGAACCGGGCGGCGTCAGCCGCCTCGTCGGTGTCAACCGGCGACGGGCAGCCAGCCTCGCCCCGACGTTCAGGCGGGGCGACCGGCGGCAGCGGCCAAGCTGACGCCGGAAGCGCAGGCCCGCGTCCAGCGGGCCGAGCATGAACCGGCGCGGCCCAGCGCCGTCCTTGCTCCGCGCCGCGTCCAGCGGCGCGGAGTCGGTAGCAAGGCGCGTCGTCGCGCCTTGCGTGGGTGGCGACCCCGCAACGGCGGGGGAGCCGGGGGCAGCAAGAACCGTGACGCCTCCGGCGGCGCGGTTCTTGCGGTAGTCCGAGCGGCGCGGTAGCGCCGCGAGGCGGCCAACCTTGATTACTTACACCCCGTTTGATTTACTCATCACCAAGGAGCGCAGTTTTCACGAGATTCAAAAGACACCGCCATTGAAAACGAATCAGCCCGGCACCGGCCGGGCTGATTAGTTTTCACCGGGGAGGGTATGGATGAGAACCCAGGGGGTCGATTCGAGGCGGCGAGGGTAGCCGCTGAGAACGACTGGTGCGCAGCGACAGCTCCCGAAGGGACGAGGTGCTCGGGAGAGCACCGATGCAATTCCACCCTCTCCGCCGAGAAAGTCTGTGTCCTTCTCGGGTTCGAGGGTCACGTCTCCAGATTCGATCGGGTGCAGCGGGCCCGATTGCGTGTATACGTTTGCAGTTCATCACGCTTCTAACGACAGATACTCCTTGTAAACAGAGCTTTATGAGAATGTAAACGTTTACTAGTTACTGCTTGACCTTCGATGCGTGCATGCGTAGACTCTCCCTCCGCGATAGCAGTCCATTAGGGCCGTTTGCGCAGAATCCGATCTCTCACAAACAGGGGGTGTTGCAATGAAGGTTTCTCTCGCCCGCTCGGTAGTCCTCTCGTCGTCTCTCCTCGTGATGCTCACTTCAGTTTCCGGGTTTGCAGCCAACATGCTGGTCAACCCGGGATTGGAGACAGCCGACTCGGCCGGCTGGGCCGCCTGGGGTTTCGGTTGGCGCCTGGGCAGCGCTTCGGATGCCTACAGCGGCGCGTTCGGTTTGGTGGACGACGTCCTTCCGTCAGACCCGCCCAGTGAATCATGGCGCGGATTCAACCAGAACTTCCCGATCAGCAGCGGCGAAGTGTTCACACCTTCGGCCTACATCCGCGCCGTTGCGATCGAAAGCAGCGAAGCATGGTTGGAAGTCCAGTTCCTGAACGCCGCCAATGCCGTGCTCAGCCAGTACCAGTCCGTCCATGTGACCGCGGATCAACCGTTCACCCCGGCAACCGTGAACTCTGTGACGTCGCCCCCGAACGCTGTGACCATCAGCGTGCGCGCCATCGTCCACATGAGCGCACCGCCCACCAACGATCCGGATTTCTTTATCTTCGATGATTTCCAGCTCCACGGCTCCCTGAGCGCCACGGACCGAACGTACCTGAAGAAGGTCGCGAGCGATACGTGGTCCTGGATCAATATGCGGGTATCTACCAACGGGTTGCCGTATGACGATGATCGCCGCACCGAACTGACGTCCGTGACGGACATCGGCATGTATCTCTCATCGGTCGTCATGGCCAGGGACTTCGGGTTCATCAGCAGCAACAGCGCGGTGTCCAAGCTGCAGAAGACGATCAACAGCGTGAAGAAACTGCAGACGTGGTACGGCTTCCAGCAGTGCTGGAACAGCGTGAAGACGCTCAAACCGGGAACCGGGGACACCTGGGTATCGATCGTGGATTCGGGCCTGCTGGCGGCCGGCCTGATCACGGTGGGCCAGGCCTTCCCGCAATTCCGGAACGACTGCGATCAACTCGTGAACGCCATGGATTGGTCAGCTTTCTACGATCCTGACCGACAACTCGTTCGGGGCGGGTACAATACGGCGACGGGCCAGTTCGGCGCGAACTGGTACCTGGACTACCTCGGCGCCGACAGCCGTATGGCTGATTTCATCGCCATCGGCGCGGGCGATATCCCCGCAACGTCCTGGGATGCGCTCAATCGTGACCAGGAACTCTGGTACGCCATCAGCTACTTCATGCCGGGTTGGGTCGGCGGCGGGCTCTTCATGCAGTACATGCCCGGCCTTTGGCTGGATGAAACCAACACCGTCATGGGACTGTCGGCTGCCCGGTTTGCCCAGGCGCAAGTTTCACACTGGAAGATCAACAACTACCCGGTGTGGGGCTGGTCGGCCTGTGCCTCGCCAAGCAGCGGATACCTGGGCTGGGGCAGTCTACAGGACGACGTCGTCACGCCCCATGCATGCGTACTCGCGCTGGGCGACATGCCGGTTCATACCGTCGCGAATCTCAGGAAACTCGAGACCTACGGGGCACGGCATGAATCGCGGGGATTCTATGATTCGGTCGAATGGGATACGCCTGCCGTCGCCAAGAACATGCTGATGCTGGACCAGGGCATGCTGCTGCTGAGCATCGGGGACTACCTGAATCAGACCAATGCGCGGACATGGTTTGCGCGTTCGCCGATTGCGACCAACGCCTACAACCTGATCAGCGACTTCCAGCCCTAAAACAAGCGCGCTCACGAAGAGGGAGCACGACATCCCGGTCGTTCTTGCACTTGTCTTGGAACGTCGGATCACACAGACTCCGACGTTATGCGAATCGCCTTCGATTTCGCGACGATCTTTGCGGATTTCGCCTCAAGCTTCTGCGTGACAGGGTGGCTTGGCATGCCATGAGCGATTCACCTTCAACCTGAATGAAAAGGTTTATCCAAGTCTTCGCGCGCTGGCTGGTCCGATTCGCGGCAGCGGCCTTCTTTCTTCAACTGGTCATCGGGTTCACGGGGATGCCTCGATGGCCTGGCCAGCACCGACCCAATGAAACTGCGCCCCCTCCAGCCTACATCGTCGTCCTGGGTGGCGGTGGAATCCCCAGTGAAACGGGCCTGATGCGAACGTACTGCGCGGCTGCCATCGGCACCAATTACCCGCTCGCAACCTTCATCGTATCCCTCCCATGCGAAGGCGATCCGGCCACCAACAGCGTCGGCCGCATGCGCGATGAACTTGTCCTGCGAGGCATTCCACCCGAATCGATCACGATGGAACACGAGGGCCTGAATACGCACGAGCAGGCGGCGGGCATTGCGCGGCTGCTGGGTCCGGCCGAACTGGACGCGCCGGTGCTCGTGGTCACTTCGCCGTATCACGTGAGGCGTTCGCTGCTCTGCTTCCGCAAGGTGGGCTTCACGCGGGTCTCGGGCGCAGCCACCTTGGGAATAGGCGCGGAGGCCGACCTGAGTCTTGCGGGTCCGCTGGACCTCCGCTACACGTTCTGGGCGAACCTCCAGGCCGAAGTCGAATGGGCCAGGGAATGCCTGGCTATGCTGTACTACCGGCTTCGCGGGTGGATCTGAAGAGGCTGTTGAGAACACGCCCGGTCGGTGACCGGGCCTACAATATTTGAGCACTGTCGCAAGTAATTGTAGGCCGCGTGCCCTCACGCGGCGGGGCACGAGGGTTTTCCGACAGCATCCGAAACCCTAACCACGTTTGCGCATTCCGTGGTTCCCTTCTCCCGACAAGGCCCCATCAAAGCAGCCAAGTAGTTACTCGTAAGCTATTTACAACAACCGCATGTACATCCATGCTTCTTTCAAGCACTATACCGCACCTGCACTTGAGAGCCTGATCCATGAGAATCCTTATCCTTGGCGCCGGCGAGGCCGGCCAGAATCTCGCCATGCGGACGAGTCAGGAGAAACACGATATCGTCATCGTGGACAATGCCGCCGAGCCTCTGCACGAGATCCAGGCCGAGTTGGACATCCAGACCGTCCAGGGCGATGCGTCGAGCCCCCGTGTTTTGGAGCAGGCCGGGGTCCGTAATGCCGACCTCGTCGTGGCCGTGACGGACAGCGATGAGACCAACATCCTGGCCTGCGCCTTTGCGAACATGGCCGGCGTCCGCCACAAGGTCGCTCGCGTGGCGAGCCCGGACTACATCTACGCAAAAGAGCCCTTCGACATCCGCAGTTTCGGCATCGACCTGGTCATCAGCCAGAAGGAAGAGTGCGCACGCGAGCTTTTCAACATCCTCCGCATGCCGGGCACGTTGGAATCGGTGGACCTGCTCGATGGCCAGGCCGTCGCGGTCGGGATCAAGGTCCATATGGACAGCCCCCTGGTTGTCACACGCCTGAAGAATTTCCCCAAACCCGAATTGCTGGAGCGAATCCGCTTCATCGCGTTCATGCGCGGCGACGATCTCATGATCCCGAAAGGCGACACGCAATTCATGATAGGCGACGACGTCTACGCCATCGGCACGCCGGCCGACATTCGAACCTTCATAGAATGGGCCTGCCCTGAACACGCGAATTTCGAAAAAATCATCATCGCGGGCGGCGGCGACATCGGCTTCCAACTCGCCCAATTGCTTGAGACAACCGGCATGCAGATCGTGCTGATCGAGAAGGACGAGGCGCGGGCGGAAGAGTGCTCCAAGCGCCTCGAAAAGACCCTCGTGATCCGCGGCGACGCCCTCGATCGCGACACGCTGGAGAACATCGGCATCGTCAAAGGCACGGCGTGCGTGGCCGTGACAGGCAGCGACGAGAACAACATCATCATCGGGCTGCTTGGCGAGAAGGAGGGCGTCAATTTCACCCTGGCCCACGTGTCAAAGCCGGAATACGCGCCGATCATCAACAACCTGAGCCTGCTGGACCGCGCGGTCAGCGCCCACACCTCGATGATCAACGCGATCCTGCACTTCATCCGCGGGAAGAACGTCAAGGCAGCCACCCTGCTTCACCGTCTCCCCGGCGAGCTGCTCGAGGTCGACATCCCGCCTGTCAGCCCTTGGGGCGGGCAAGCGATCAAAGACCTGCGCATCCCCAAAGGCATCTTCATCGGCACCGTGTCCCGCGGCGGGGAGATCCGACCGGCCACAGGCGATCTTGTCCTCGAATCGGGTGACCGCCTGGTCGTCTTCGCCCTCCCCGAATCGGTGAGCAAGCTGGACGCCGTCATCCGGAAGTAGGAACTAGGCATGAACGCCCGGCCCGTATTCCATCTGATTTCATTTCTGCTGATGATGATCGCCTTCGCGATGGCGGTCTGCTGGCTGGTGTCCTTTATCGAAGGCGACCTCTGGGATGCCCAGCGCGGCCTCGCCCAATCCAGTGCGATGATCTGCATCGCCGGCCTGGTCCTGTGGCTATTCACGCGCGGAACGATCGACCTGACCCGCCGCGACGGCATCGGCATTGTGACGTTCGGATGGCTTCTAACCGTGGCATGCGGCGCCCTCCCGTTCATGCTGACGGGTGTCATCCAGAATCCCGTCGGAGCGCTGTTCGAATCCGTGTCCGGCTTCACCACGACCGGCAGTTCGGTGCTCACCGTCGTGGAATCCGTGCCGCGGGGTATCCTCTTCTGGCGCGCGATGACGCAATTCCCGGGCGGCATGGGCATTCTTGTCCTCTGTGTCGCGATCCTTCCTTTCCTCGGCGCGGGCGGCATGCAGATCTTCCGGGCCGAAATGTCGGGCCCCTCCAAGGATCGCCTTACGCCACGCATCACCTCGACCGCCAAACTCCTCTGGGGTGTTTACATCATCCTCAACGCTGGCCTGATCGTGCTTCTGAAGCTGGGCGGCATGTCCTGGTTCGACGCATGCTGCCACGCTTTCGCAACCGTGGCCACCGGCGGGTTTTCGACGATGAACACCAGCATTGGCTCGTACCACAGTCTCTACATCGAGATGGTCACGGTGGTCTTCATGCTGCTTGGCGGCACGAACGCAGTCCTGCTCTTCCGGCTTCTGAGGGGAAACGCAAGCAGTATCCTGCGCGACACCGAATTTCGCCTGTTCATCTCCTTCTGGCTCATAGCGTGCGGTCTCGTCACGCTCGACACTTGGCGGAATGTCTACGGGAACTTCGGTGAGGCGCTGCGGAACAGCGCATTCTCCACGGCCTCGATACTGACCACGACGGGATTTGCCACGGCTGACTTCAACCGCTGGCCCATCGCGTCGAAACTGGTCCTCGTCCTGATAGCCCTCGCCGGAGGCTGCGCAGGTTCGACGGCAGGCGGCCTCAAGCAGATCCGGATTCTCATTGTCATCAAAGCCGCCATACGCGAAATCCGGCTCTTCATGCAGCCTCAAGCCGTGCTGCATGTAAAAGTAGGCAAGGACTCAATCGACCACAACGTCGTCATGAATATCGGCGCCTTTTCCCTCATCTATGTGCTCACATTCGGCCTGCTGTCCCTGGTCATGACCTACTTTCTCCCGAACGCCGAATCGGCCCTGACCTCCGTGGTGGGATGCATGACCAGCACCGGCCCTGGCATGGGCCAAGTCGGCCCGATGGGTAATTACGCCGGCGTGCCGGACGGGGGAAAGATCGTGCTCATCTGCGCGATGCTGCTGGGCCGATTGGAATTCTACAGCCTGCTGGCGGTGCTGCAGCCCAGCTTCTGGAGGAAATAGAGACCACAGGCTGTCCCTCGGTCCTGCCGGGTAGGACGCCGTGGCCGTCCGCCGGGCGGGTTTTTCAACAGCCTTTGCAGATCTCAAGGGCGGTGAGGCACGACGACCACAGGGCACGTTGCCTTGCGCAAGACCCCTTCGGTTACGCTGCCGACCAGCAACTGGTGCAATGCGCTGTGGCCGTGGGAACCCATGACAATCAGGTCGGGTTTCAGGCGTTCGCACTCCATGAGGATTTTCTCAACGGTATAGCCCTGAATGAGGAGCGATGCGACCTGCACGCCCATCCCGGCTGCTTTCTTCTCCAGCATTTGCAGGTGTTTGTGCTCCTCGTGCACGTGTTTCGCGACGGTGTCGCGGACGGATTGCGGGCCCGGCTCATAGCCCACGAAATCGGGCTCCGGCGCAGCGACATGAAGAAGCGTGACCTGGGCCTGCAACGCCTTTGCGAGGTCAGTCGCGCGGGCCACCACGGCGTCGGTGGCGTCGGAAAAATCCACGGGGACAAGGATATGCTTCATGATTCGCCCTTTCGGTTTCATGATGAAACAGGAACGGCATTGCGTCGATGCCAAAGAGTGTAGCCACGCTTCTACGACATGGTCTTTCCCTTTGTCCGCGAATGAGGCCGATTTACTGGGACAACACTTTTTTCTAGACAAATTCCTGCCGAATTGCTTTTCTATGCTTGATGAACAGTACACATCCGCAGGCAAGCAGGCGCTTGGAGCCCGGAT
>JAZDHO010000019.1:0-5952 GCA_043805815.1 Chloroflexota bacterium | reverse complement strand
GGCACATGCCCGCGGCTTGTCCATCGGGCTAAAAAACGATCCCGACCAGGTAGCCGACCTTCTGCCCTATTTCGATTGGGCGCTGACGGAAGACTGCTTTGCCGAGGGGTGGTGTGAGGACATGCTGCCGTTTACTCAAACCGGAAAGCCCGTTTTTGCGGCTGAGTATACGGATACCGGAGTAAGCATTGAGCAGTTGTGTCCGGAGGCCAAGCCGCGGAATTTCAGCCTCATTCTCAAGAATCGAGAACTTGATGCCTGGCAGCAGACTTGCCCTTGAGTAGTTTGACGGATTCTCATCAGATTGCGATATTCGGTGAATAATGAATGCTGGCCACCAAATCGCAGCCGTGGACGCGGCTACGCCGCGCGGCAACTGGCCGGTCTATTTCGCAGGCGTTTGGGGTGGCAATCTTTCTTGGCTATCATCGCGGCGCCACGTCGTGACTAAACCGCTAGCGGCCCGCTTTCGTGCAGCGGAGTCATACCAAAAGGAAGCAGAGTTGAAATGAAAAGAAGCGTTATTGCCGCCAGTATCTTTTGGTTCACCCTGTTCGGTTGTCAGCCCGCCCCATCCCCAACGGCGTCCCCAACACCACCACCGACGGCAACTCCCGTGCGGCCAACTCCGACACCTGTTCCCCTGACGGCGACGCCCACAGTTCCACCTACAGGTATCAGTGGTACGGTAAAGTATAGTGGCACAAAGTTGGGGAGCATTTTTGTGTTCGTTGGCACGGAATCGGGCGGTACACCCATGGGGGAGGAGACAACAAAGACACTCACGGATAGCTCCGGCGGTGAATTTGGGTGGAGTCTTCCTGCAGGCAGCTATTACGTAGGGGCTCTCCTACAGGTAGAGGGTCCCCCGAGTATCGATTCCCCGTTTGTCACGTGTGGACCAATTGAAGTCAAATCCAACGCGCTTGTGAAGATTGAAATTGCCCTCGCTGACACTGAAATGTACGGAAAGCCGAGAGACTGCGGAGTGAAGACACCGTAAGTAGGAATGAAACAGCCGCGCATTGCTTCGGCAATAGCCTGTTAGCACTTCCTGCCTAAGCAGAGTTACACAGCAATAGCGGGCTAACACAGCGTGCACCCGGCCGGTGGGTTTCGCCCCCCCCAAAGCGAGTTGATTCTATGCTTTGGCATTCTGTGCGTAATGAGCCCTGCCCACATCCGCCCACCAGTGGGGAACGCAATTCGTTGGTTACAAAGTAATGATCCCAGATTGCATTGCAGTAGGACTTGAACTTCCAACCGCTAGGTTCTCAGCGGCCCTTCTGTTCAGGCCAAGAATGTAGCCCAACTGGAATTGAGCCGGAATACGATTGTCGCAGGTTCGAATCCCCGAAGGTGGGCTCCCTTCTGGCGCCTTCTAGAAGTCGTTTTCTGTCAGACCAGATCAGAATCACTGCGTTGAAAGACTTGACGCGCGAATTCACTCGTCCCTTGCTTTTGTGACCGTTCTTGTTGTCTGAAATGCCGAGCTACTGCCGTTTCGCTTGAGGGTGTATAAGTAGAAGAACCCATATGATGGTGACAGGGCACAAGGAGTCCTGTGGCAGGCGTCAACCAGGTCACCAGTGGGGCGGGCCATCGCTTCGACACAAAGGAGAAGGAATTGGGATACAAGCGCGTTGTCATTACCAAGTTTGGCGGGCCTGAAGTGCTCAAGATGATCCAGGAAACTGAATTGCCAGAGCCAAAATCCGGGGAGGTGAGGGTCCAGGTGCTGGCTACGAGTGCGGCTTTCACAGATGTGTGGATTCGCAAAGGCACGTATCCTGATGTGAAAGGGAAACCGCCCTTCTCACCAGGCTACGATATGGTTGGGGTGGTGGACAAGTTGGGCGAAGGCGTACTCCACGTTAGGGTGGGGCAGCGAGTAGCAGATCTCACAGTCATTGGTGCATATTCGGAATACGTCTGTCTACCGGAAAGCCATTTAACGCCAGTACCCGAGGGTCTCGATCCAGCAGAAGCAGTCAGCCTTGTCCTTTCGTATGTCACTGCATATCAAATGTTGCACCGGTTGGCAAGAGTCCACCGGGGTCAACGCATCTTGATACATGGTGCAGGCGGGGCGGGTGGCACAGCAATGCTGCAATTGGGTAAGCTACTGGATTTGGAGATGTATGGCACGGCCTCCCGATCCAAGCACGAATTGATGGAACGACTGGGCGCAACACCCATTGACTACAAGAGCGAGGATTTTGTGGAACGCATCCGCAGCCTCACAGGTGATGGTGTTGACGCAGTGTTTGACTCGCTAGGGGGGGACAATTTCCGGCGATCATTCAGTGTGCTGCGGCGAGGTGGGAAACTGGTCGCGCACGGCTTCTACAACTCTGTCCTGGGGAAGGGCGGCAGCATCCCGATTGATTTCATACAGCTCATGTTATGGAACTTGTGGCCGAATGGGCGCTCAACTGCGTTTTACTCGATTCGTCCATTGCGGAAGAAGCATCCTGATTGGTTTTCAGAGGACTTGACTAGGTTGTTTGATTTGTTGGCACAGAACAAGATCAAACCTGTCATTGCGGCGCGCATGCCATTGGCGGAGGCTAGGCGTGCCCATGAGCTTATCGAAAGAGCAGAGGTGCAGGGCAAGATTGTACTAACCCTTGCTGAGACGCCCGCCTAACAAGGTCAGCAGTGGACGTCTGGGACGCTTCGCGTCAAGCGCTGTTGTGGCTTCGGGTTGTATCTGCCGCGGATAGAATCCACGCTGCCCCACCGCTACCAACGCCAAGCGTCGGCCCAAGGATGGCGCCACGGTTCATCCAGCAATTGTAGGCCAACAGGAATTGAGCCTCGAAGACGGCAGGTGCCCTTCCTGCTGTGAATACGCTTGGTCGTGAGCCGGCATCCTGCCGGGCCCGCGGCGGCAGCCAAGCGCCGGCCCCCGTAAGGGGGCGTTTCGATTGGCTACACAGCCATTACCGACATTATCGGCATCCTTGCCGCGCGCCAGCAAACAGGCTGCCCCGGGCAGGCACGGCAAGAAAGAGTGCCTTTTGTGAACTATTTCCTTAAGTTGTAGTTCTCACGGTCCGTCTGTATACTGTTTATGAGCACTTCTTCCCAAGACTCTCAGAAGCTTAGGCGTACTTCGTTTGGCGGGCAGGACTTGCCCTGGAGCAACTCATGGACGAGGCGCTGCAGACACACGAGCTGTTTGTCCAGGTTGCATCCAGCGATGGATTAGAGGTGCGCGCCTCGAGGACGCTGCATCCGCGCGGTCGACCATCACTGATTCGGTCAACCACATCTGTGCGTACGCCTGGTACGCGTCAACGGGAGCGGAAGGCGCGAGATGGTGCGTCCGGCGCTGGCCGCTCGCCATTCTGAAAGGAGAGCAGAATATGTCGCACAATCACCATTCTTTAGCCAGGAGGGATTTTCTCAAGATCGCCGGTGTGGGGGCGGGAAGCGCCTTGCTAGCCAGTTGCAGGCAAGCCGTAACGTTGACTGCCGTCCCCGGCCCGGCTGCCACGCCAAGACCTATCCCAAGCCTGCCTCCGGGTAGTGGGGCTGATGCCATCCTGGTCAATGGCCGGGTCGTGACGATGGACGCGGCGAACACGATTGCCCAGGCGGTCGCCTTGACAGGCGATAAGATCCTCGCCACCGGAAAAGACGAGGCCATGCGCGCCCTGGCCTCGCCGCAGGCAACGGTTATGGACCTGAAAGGCCGCACGGTCACGCCGGGCTTCGTGGACGCGCATAACCACCTCGCGGCCATGGGTTTGAGCGGCACGGCCTATATCGACATCAATCCTCCGGGCGTCAACACTGTTGCCCAACTGCAGGAAAAGATTGCTGAGGGCTGCGCCAAGAAGGGCTCTGGAAAATGGGTGATTGCCCAGGGTTACATCTCATACGACGGTCAATATCCGGACAAAACCATGTTGGACTCAGTTTCGCCGGATAACCCGGTCATGCTGGTCAACCAGGGCGGGCACATGGGTGCAGTCAATTCCTACGCCCTCAAGATGGCCGGTGTGACCGCCGCGACGCCCGATCCCAAGTTCGGCATATTCGTCCGCGATCAGAACGGCGAACCAACTGGCGCGCTGATCAACCACTCGGCAATGGATGTCTTCCGCATCCTTTGGTATGAGGAGATCTTGACTCCTGAGATCCGCCGCCAGTCGGTGATCGGACCGCAGTCTGGCTTTGCTTCCTTCGGCGTGACCTCCTTTGGTGATGTCAACACGCGCGGCCTGAGCGCTGCCGAGGCCTATTTCAATGCGGCCCGAAACGACGAGATGACGATCCGCGCCTACATCCTGAACACCATCGAATATTTCAATGAAATCAAAGGCCGCCCAGAGGAAATCGAGGCGATGCGTTTCGATAATGACTTCATGCGCTTTGGTGGTTTCAAATTCCTGCTCGATGGCGCGGGCGTGGCCTCTTATATGCACGAACCGACCAAAGGCACTTCCTGGGATATGGCCACCTGGGATCCAAAGCAGTTGAATGAAGCTGTGCGCACTTTCCACGATCTGGGATACCAGTGTTCCTGCCACGCAATCGGCGATGCGGCGGTGGATATGGGCCTGGATGCCTACGAGGAGGCCATCAGCCGCAATCCACGCCCTGATCCGCGCCACCGCCTTGAGCACGCGGTTCTGAACACAGACGAGGCTTTGAAACGCCAGCGTGACCTGGGGATTGTCATCTCCACACAGCCGCATATTATTCGCCTGATGGCAGATCTGATGCTGGATCTGTGGGGTGAGGAGCGTGCCATGCGCGTGGTGCCCACCCGTTCCTGGCTGGAACTGGGAATACCGCTATCGATCAGCTCTGATGCCCCGACCTTTCCCTGGTGGCAACCGCCGCCGATCCTTTCCGCCGCCGTCAGCCGTCTCTCGGCCACCAACATCGTCTTTGGCCCCGATCAGGTCCTGACCATCGACGAGGCGATGCGTGCGTATACCATGGGCGGCGCCTATGCGGACTTCGAGGAGGACATCAAAGGCTCTCTCGAAACCGGCAAGTTAGCCGATCTGGTTGTATGGAGACTGGATCCCTACAGTACGACGTTGAAAGACATGACGGCGGAACACCCGGTTGATGTCACGATCCTGGGCGGAAAAACGATCTTCGAAAGAGCTTAGGAGGTCGTGGCCAACGCGTGCAGGCAGTTGGTCGCGACCGGGCGAGCATGGCTACCATGGCAAGGCAGTCTCTTGCTTCTGAGTGCCCAAAGCCCACAGGGCCCGTGGGCTGGCGTGGCTGCTTTGGCTTGGTGTGACCTGCGACGTCATGATGAGCAGCCAGACGCGCGCTATTCTACTTTGTTCGGAGAGAAACCTAGTCATACATCCCAGACGTCGCCGTGACGTTTTGTCGCCCCCGCGCTCCAGACGTCACCCCCTGGCACGGCACCTCCCCAGGAAAATCACTCCGTTTCTATACAGGGGGAACACATAGGGCCTTAACTCGGTCGCCCATGCTGGTAGTATGGACTGCATGCTCGCAGCGTCATTCTCCACCGCCCCTCCGCGCATCTATCGTCAGAGCCTCACTCCCGCAGAGCGTCGAATCCTCGATTCCATCGATCCGCACAATGCCGTCCACGTTCACCCCCATCTGGATCACTTTACCCGTAATTTCGCGAAGGGCAAAATGCTTCCATTGCTTCCATTGCTTCCACACCTTCCACGCGTTCTCATGTCCAGTCAACTTTCACCCGTACGGACCAGAATCGTTCCTAGTATATTGAAAGGGACACGGCAGGCCGGTTGTTCCTTGGTCGATCGAGACCGTCAATGAGCGCGGCCGCCGTGTCCGTCGTGAAAAGCGCCCGAACAGTTGTGTGGTCTGCAAGACCGAATTCTGCTAGAACGGGCAATTTCATTATATGCACGGCCGGAGGTGGAATCAAGATGGACGGACATCCTTTCGTAGGCATCGATGTATCCAAGGAGCGCC
>JAZDHO010000018.1:0-5857 GCA_043805815.1 Chloroflexota bacterium | reverse complement strand
AGCGTTTCTTCAAGGGACACTCCTTTTCAGCCGCTGCGAAGGGCGCGATCCAAAATGCGTGTCCATGCAGAACCGCCGGCTTGAATCGCCGCCGGCCAACCGCTTTTCATTGAATGTCTGGATCATTGGGTGATTGCCGCGCGCAATCTGAATTCCCGCCATGAGCCCCCGGTCATACGAGCCTGAAGCCGTCTCCGAGGCGAACCCCGAACGTCCGTGCCACCCCGTCTTGTCCATTTCCATCCCCGCCGTATTGGATGATCTTTGTGGAATACACTATAACACGAATAGAAGCCAACTTCTATCGACTTGGTACTAAAAGGTGATCGTGTTTGGAAAAGCGCCGCCCGGCGGATAGTGATTTGAGCGAGATGGCACAATCGCGGCGTGGCCGGGCGCTCAGCCGAACAGCGCGATCATGAGAATGCCGGCGAAGATCACGATCGCGCCGGCCAGTCTGGCACCACCGAACTTTTCCCCGAGGAACTGCCAGCCTGCAAAGGCGCCCATGACCACGCCGACCTCGCGGATGGCGCCCGAATAGCTCACGTGCGCGAGGCGGTAGGCCAGCAGCGCCAGGAAATAGGCGCCCTGGATCAACGCGCCGATGGCGAGCAAACGCCAGCCGTTTTTCGCGAACTCCTGCTGGAGCCGGACCCAGCCGTGCCGACGCACGATGAACGGCGTCATGTATAGCGAGGACACAAAGTAGATTAGCGCCGCATATGCCAACGGGGGTGTCATTTTCACGGCCGCTCCGTCGAGCACCGTGTAGATGGAAATGCAAAGTGCCAGCAAGAGCGCCGGCAAGATACCCCGCCAGTGCGGCTTGCCATTCAGGTTAAGGGATCCGCTGGCGCCCACGATCAGCAGCCCGAGGATGATGATCACCAGCCCGGCGATGCCGCCGGCGGTCAGCTGCTCGTGCAGGAACAACACAGACCAGACCGCGATCAGGGCGGGTGCGGCTCCGCGGGCCAACGGATACACGAGGGAGAAATCCGCATCGTCATAGGCGTAAGCCAGGACGATAAAGTAGGCCGCCTCGACGAACGCGCTGATCAGCAGCAGCACCCAGGTGGCCCGCGCCGGCAGGCCGGTGAAGAGCAGCGCTGGCAGGAAAAGCAGCGATCCGATGAGCATGGCCCACCAGGTGGCCATGTACTTCTCTCCGCCGCGCTTCAGCAGCAGGTTCCAGGTTGTGTGCAGCGCTGCCGATACCAGCAGCAGCCCGATCGCGCTCAGCGGCATCCATTCACCTCATGTGCCCAATCTCATGGCGAAGAGGCTGCTTTCCCAAGCGAAGCCATCCCCTCGCTGCCTCAATCGTCGATCTGAAATCGTCAATCGTAAGTCCCTATCCGCCGCGCCGCACCTCGTAGTGCAACAATACCCCTCCATCCTCCCACTGCTCGGCCTGCAAGAGCTTCAACCGCACCGCCGCCGAATCCGACAGTCCGAACCCGCCCGCCAGGGTCGGAGCATTCTCGCCACCGAAGACCACCGGCGCCACAAAGATCGTCAACTCATCCACCAGACCCAGGTTCAACATCTCGAAGTTCAGCGTTGATCCGCCCTCCACCATCAAGCGCTCAATCCCCTTGTTCTTGAGTGTGTTGAGCGCCTGCGGCAGGTCCACGCGTTCCCCGGCATGCACAAATACCTCGGCCCCACCGAAGCGCAGCCGGGCGAGTTCGTCCTGGGGTGTCT
The DNA here is from genome assembly GCA_043805815.1 of Chloroflexota bacterium. Classification (GTDB taxonomy): domain Bacteria; phylum Chloroflexota; class Anaerolineae; order Anaerolineales; family Villigracilaceae; genus Fen-1038. The sequence continues at coordinate 4,147 of JAZDHO010000018.1, read as the reverse complement.
GGGATGTGGTGAAAAGCAGGATGCGCGCCGGGCCGGCCGTCAGGAACTCGCCCTCCGGCTTGAGGGCCAGCCGCGAGGCGACCGCGACCTTGGCAGGATTCTCCGGCAGGCCGAGCGCCTTGCGTTCAGCCCGCAGCGGCTCCGATCTCACGGTCAGCTTCGGGTCCTCCTCGTGCAGTGTGCGCCCGCCGATCATGACCGCGTCCGAGTCGGCGCGCAGGCGGTCCACGCGCTGCTTGTCGCGCCTCGACGAGATCACCGCTCCGCGCCGCTGGAATGTATCGATCTTGCCGTCGGCCGTCGCAGCCACGTTCATGTGCACATGCGGTCGATCCACGTCAGCGAATTCCCTCGAGCACGATCTCGCCCACGGTTCGCACCTTGATGCGGCCCTGGGCCTGTTGCTCAGCCAGCCAGGGGATGAAGCGGTGCAGCACATCTGGACGCACGGCGAAGTAGTCGCAGGCGTCGCACACGTGGTGGAAGATCAGGATCATCCAGCCCCCGCCATCCTTGCGCATGCCCGAGACGTAGCGCTGCAGTTTACTGAAGGAGGTATCGCTCACAATGTATGGATATGCCCGCAGCGTGAACGCATCCATCGGCGGTATGTCTTCCCGTCCGGCGCCGATCGAGCGCCCGCTGGCATAGCCGCACTCGCGGACCATCTGCACTGCCGCCTGATCGTATCCACCAAACGGGTACGCAAACGAAACCGGCTCGAAGCCGCGCCCCTGCAGTGCATCGCGGTCATCGCACACCTGATGTCGCAGCGCCTGTGCATCCAACCCGTCGATGTTGATGTGATCCACGCTGTGCCCGCCGATCTCGTGTCCGTCCGCCTGCAGCGCCTGGAGCTGATCCCAAGTCATATAGCCCGGCTTGCCGACCAACCCGCTGGGAATGTACCAGGTGGCGCGCAGCCCGTATTGCCTCAGCACCGCCGCGGAGGGGAAATTGTCGGCGTCGCCGTCGTCGAAGGTCAGTGAGATTATCGAGTCGCGCGGCGAAGGCGGCCCAGCCGCAGTCCCCGGCGCCGCGGGGGCGCAGGCAGCCAGGAGCAGCGCGGGGAGCGCGCAGACCATCAGGGTGAAGGCGCAATGTTTCATTTCATTCCCGGTGGCCGGGATCCTCTGCCGGCTCCGCGACCCGGCCGCTGAGGTTCAGTAATGTCCCTGCAGATACGCCCCCAGGATGTCGGAAAAATCCCGGTTGGTATGCCTCCCCAGCACGGCGAAGAAATCGCGGGCCGTGGCGCGCTGGCGCGCGTAGCTCTGAGCGTAGTCTTTGAGGAAAGAGAAGAAGGCCTCGTCGCCGACGCGCGTGCGCAGTTCGTCCAGGAAGTTCGCCCCGTTCAGATAGACGGCGTTGACATAGCCGCGGAAGGTGCCGAAACCGTAGACGCCCTGATCGACGTAGCCGGAGGGGCCGAAGTAGTTGACCCGGAAACCCCACCACCAGTCGCCGTAGCCGGGATGGTTGTATTCATAGAAGATGCGCTCGCTGTAGACCGAAAGCGCTTCATCCAGCCACGGCTCGCTGGCCTGGTCACTGCCCACGAGCCCGAACCACCATTGATGCGCGATCTCATGCGTCCCGATGCTGAAGAGATTGCTGCGAGCCGAGCCGTTGTATTCGGAGTAGAACTTGGAGGCAAGGAACACCACCCCGTCGAACTCCTGCCCGTCCTGTATATCGCTCTCGATGATGGTCAGGCTCGTGTACGGATAGGGCGCGAACTTGACCTGATAAAGCCCGACTGACTGGGTGGCCATCCAGATGACAGCATCGTTTGCGTTCTCGTGCCCCGGCAAATGGTAGGCCATGATCTTCACCGGACCAACAGCGGTCTCGTCGACGCCGTAACTGTCGCTGGCAGAGATGACGAAGGTGCGCGCCCCTTCGAGATGATAGCGCGTGCTATTGCCGTTTGCCTCCCCGGGCGCGCTGGCCGCCAACACCACGCCCGGGTCATCCACCTTGATGTTCACGTCGAAGTCCGCCGAATCGTAGACCAGGTACTCGCCATATGTCGACGGGTCGTGCAGCACCCAGTCTCCATCGAACGGCACGATGAACGGATACCAGTTGGTGAGGTTAAGCTGGTCGGTGCGGTACCCGAAGGTCCCGTCGGCGGATTTCCACGGCAGGTCCAGGCTGTAGCCCAACGTGAAAGTGGTCGTCGCCCCGGCGTCCAGGGGGCGCGTCAAGGGGATCGTCAGACGATGACCGGCGAGCGTGTAGCTGCTGACCGCTGCACCGTCCTGTTCGAGGCTGCTCAGCGAGAAACAGCCGGGCCATTGATTCGGCTCCACCGACATCACGATGCTGGAAAGGGCCCGGCCTGTGTTGTTGGTGTAGCGCACGGTCTGGTTCACTGCCGCCGCGTGTCCATAGTAGTCCAGCGTCGCATAGAGCGTATAAAGCGTGCGTGATCCGCCGGGCAGATCATTCGAGGCTGGCGCGGTCGGCCCGGTTGTGGCCGTGGCCGCCGGCGTCGGGCTGGCCGGTTTGGGTGTGGAAGTTTCTGTGGCCGCGGGTGTCTCGGTCCAGCCGGCTATCTCGGTCAGGATGATGTTCTGGACAACCGCGTCCACGGTTCCCCCGGGCTGGAAGGGCGTGGCGGTGGCGCTGGCGTTGGGGTCGGCTGTCACCAGGTCCGGCGGAGCCGCGCCGTACGCCGGCGCTGCGGGCGCGCAGGCGGCGAGCAGGAGAGCTCCCAAGATGCAGAGGATACCTAGTTTTCGAGTTGTCATGCCCGTGTCAGTGCGAGAAGCCCGGCGACGAAGCAATCTCCGCACCAAAGCGGAGAATGCTTCGCTCCTCCGGGGTTCGCAATGACATGCCTGTGCTAGTACACATTCTGGAAATACGCCCTTTGCAGATCACTGAAATCCACCTTCGCATGCAGGCGGAGCAGCGCAAAGAAATCGTCCGCGGTGGCGATCCGGCCGTAGTACTGCTTCACATATTCCTGCAGGAAGCCGAAGAAAGCATCATCGCCGATGCGGCCGCGCACTTCGTCCAGGAAGTGCGCGCCGCGGAAGTAGACCGCATTCGTGTACGGCTGAAATCCATCCCCGGCGTAGACCGGAATGTCCACCCAGCCCTGCGGATTGTACAGATCGACGCGGTAGATCCACCACCAGGCTTTGATGGAGCCCGGTGAGGCGGTCTCATAGAATACGTGCTCGCTGTAGGCAGACAGCGCCTCATCCAGCCAGGGCTGCAGAGCCTGGTCGTTGGCGACCTGCTCGAACCACCATTGGTGCGCGGTCTCATGCGCCGCCACCGATACCACCAGATTGTTGAGTGTCCCGTCATACAGGTTGTACAGCCCGGCGCTGTGGAAGTAGAGCGCCGAGAACTCCATGCCATCGTTGAAGTCGCCCATCACCACTGCCAGCGTCACGTGCGGATACGGCCCGAAGCGCTGACTGAAGATCTGGATCGCCTGTGCCGAGGCGTTCAGGGCTGCCGTTGCCGCCCCCTCGTACAGCGGCTGGAGGTAGTAGCTCGTCACGGTCACGTGACCGACCTGCGTGCTCACAGTCAGGAAGTCGGTGCTGGCCGAAATGGCGAAGGCCCGCCCTGCGGTCAGCGTGTATGTGGTCCACTCGCCGTTCTGGGAGGAGGCGCCGCTGGCCGCCACCACCGGTGAGATGGAAGGATCGGCCTGCTTGAGGTTGACCGTGAAATCCGCCGCGTCGTACACCAGGTGCTCCCCGTAGGCCCAAGGATCGTGCAGCACCCACTGATCATCAATGCGCGGCACCACGAACGGATACCAATTAGTGAGATTGATCTGCCGCGGGCTGTAGCCGTAGATGCGCGGCCGGGAAAGGCCGGGATCGGTGGGCTGGATGAGCGGAAGCACCAACGAATACTGGATGGCGATGGTGATGGTGGTCCCGGCGTGGAGCGTATTGGGCAATGGGAACGCGAGTTGCTGCCCGTCCAGCGTGTAATTGGTGATGGGCGTACCGTCGACGCTCAGGCTGTTGAGCGTGAAGCCGCCCACCCAGAAGTTGGGAACCACCGCCAGAACGATGTCCGTGAGCGGCAGGGCGGAGTGATTCGGGTAGACGATGGTCTGATCGGCTACAACGGTCCTGGCGACGTAGTCCATGACCGCGTTGATGCTGTA